>CAZWZZ010000059.1:0-14801 GCA_964638395.1 uncultured Caldilineaceae bacterium | reverse complement strand
TCGGGTGCGGGAGCTTGAGGTCTATTCCGAACTGCTGCCCTACACGGTTTCCCGCGACGACCTGAAGCGGCTCAACCCGAAAGGGTACATCCTGTCCGGTGGTCCGGCCAGCGTCTACGCCGAGGATGCGCCCCGCCTGGCCGATTTTATTTTGAGCAGCGGGCGGCCTATTTTGGGCATCTGTTACGGCATGCAGTTGTTGGCCTATCATCTGGGGGGGCAGGTTGATCCGGGCACAGAGCGGGAGTACGGCTCGGCTGACATCGAGCTGCTGGAGCCGGACGCGCCCCTCTTTCAGGAAGTGACACTCCCCACCATGACTGTCTGGATGAGCCACGGCGACCGGGTCACCCAACTACCGGCCGGCTTTGAGACCCTGGCCCGTTCCCGAAACGCCCCTCACGCGGCCATCGGCGATCCTGACCGGGGGTTGTACGGCCTCCAATTTCACCCGGAGGTGACTCACACGCCGCAGGGCAAAGATATTTTGCGGGCCTTTTTGTATGATGTCTGCGGCTGTCACGGCGGCTGGACGCCGGGCAGTGTCATCGACGAGAGCATTGCCGCGATGCGGGCCCAGATTGGGACGGGGCAGGTGGTGTGCGGTCTGTCGGGCGGCGTCGATTCCTCGGTCACAGCCGCCCTCTTACACCGGGCTGTCGGCGACCAACTGACCTGTATTTTCGTCAACAACGGGCTGCTGCGTCAAAATGAAGCGGCGCAGGTCGTCCAGACGTTTGACAAAGAGATGCACGCTCACCTGGTGGCCGTGGACGCTACCGAAGAGTTTCTGAGCGCCCTGGCCGGGGTGACCGACCCGGAAGCCAAACGCAAAATCATCGGCGAGAAGTTCGTCCGCATTTTCGAGACCGAGGCCAGGAAACTGGGCCAGGTCGATTTTCTGGCTCAGGGCACGCTCTACCCGGACATCATCGAGAGCGCCAGCCGGGACCAGCAAGCCGCCGCCGCCAAGATCAAAACCCACCACAACGTTGGCGGGTTGCCAGAGGATATGGCGTTTGAGTTGGTCGAGCCGCTGCGCTACCTGTTCAAAGATGAGGTGCGGGCCGTGGGTGAGGCGTTGGGGCTGCCCCGCCGCATGGTTTGGCGGCATCCTTTTCCGGGACCGGGGCTGGCCGTCCGGCTGCTGGGCGAAATCACCTGGGAGCGGCTGGAGACGCTGCGGGCCGCCGACGCCATCCTCATCGAGGAGTTGTGGGCCGCCGATTGGTATGACAAAACAGCCCAGGCTTTTGCCGTGCTGCTGCCCGTCCGCAGCGTGGGGGTGATGGGCGATTTTCGGACCTACGCCGACGTCATCGCCATTCGGGCCGTGACCACTGACGATTTTATGACTGCCGATTGGGCCAGGCTTCCGGCCGAGGTACTGGCCCGCATCAGCAATCGCATCGTCAACGAAGTGCCAAATGTCAATCGGGTGGTGTACGACATCAGCAGCAAACCCCCGGCCACGATTGAGTGGGAGTAATTATTCAGTACCAAACCCTAAAGGTTTTCCACCCAAAACTTATGAAAAATGGGTTCTATGTGTCCATGAGTATCGATTTTTCACCCAACTTTTCAAAACCGTTAGGGTTTTTGACACTCTGCTGAATAGTTATGAATAGGCGTAACTATTTTTGGATCGAAGTTTGTAGCCAATGGGAGAACGAACCATGACCGCCGAAATTAAAACCATCGTAAGTCAACTAAATCTGGCCGGAGGCACCTGGCGTGATGATGCACCAAACCAGGTGGCGGTGCGGGAGCCGCAGAGTGCCGATGTACCGGGCGTAGGCAAGGGCGATTTGTTTGTGCTGGTCGAGGTGCATGGGGCGGTCAACAACCAGGAGACGGTGGAGCAGCAGTTGGCCCAGACGATCCGGGATAGCTACTATCTGGCTCGGGGCGCGGTCACGGCCAGTTTGCGCCGGGCGCTACAGGCGGCCAACGACCAACTGTATCAACACAACCAAAAGACGCGGACCAATAAACAGGTGTCGGCCAGCGTCGTGGCCGTGGTCATGCGGAACGAAGAAGCCTTCATTGCCCAGATTGGCTCGACCTCCCTCTTTGCCGTCTTGAACGACCTCATCCGGCGCTACCCGACCCAATCGGCCCGACCGGGCCGGAGTAGCCAGAAGGCGGCCCTCGGTGGCGATGTGCTGGCCGAACCGAATTTACACCATCTCTATCTGGCCCCCGGCGATACGCTGATTTTAGCCGACAGCCGCCTGGCCGAGCAGCTTTCGCTCGACAGCGTGGTTCGGGCCGTCGTTGCCGGGAACGCCAAGGCGACTATCAAAAAATTAGCCCAAACAGCCCGCGCCAAGAATGGCTCGGCCCTGGTACTGGCGGCGGTCGAGGCCGAACAGTCGGCCCTGGCCGCCCTCAAACGGAACGCCCCGGCCTCGATAGGCCGTTTTCTGGGCGGCAGCAAAACCGGCTACCAATCGGCCACATTGCCCCCGACAACCCCCGGCGCGACCGGGGCTGACGACGACGAAACCGAGCCGTCGCCCGCTACCGGCAGCCGTTCCGTGTTCGGCCAAATGGCCTGGTTCGGACGTTTTACTCGCCAGACGAGTGTTCCCGATCCTGACGACGAGCCGGTGGCCGCCCCCTCCCCGCTGCATCCCACAGCCTACCATCCTCCAACCGGTGCCGAGGATGAGGGGAGAGATGAGCCATATGAAAATCCGACCAGAGCCAGAGAGATGGCCTCCGTCGCCCACGACCCCGGCTTCCACCCGGAGAGCCGTCACGCTACCGAAGAGAACTCAGCTTTTTCAGCCGGTCGAATTTTACGGTGGGTGGGGGCGGGGTTGCTCCTGCTTTTGGCTTTGTTGGGAAATGGGCTAAAAACGATTTTGGGTCTGGTGCTGCCCGGCGCTAACAGCGACGCGCCCCGTCGAGCCGGGGCACAGGTCAACCAGCAGCAATCGACGGTGCTGTCCTGGAAGTTGCTGCTCAACCTCGTCATTGCCATTCCGGTCATCGTTACCTTGATTGTGGTCATTAGCTACATCCAGAAGGGGCGAGTTCGGGAGGCGGAGTATCAGGAGTTGGTGACGACGGCCCAGAGCAAGTTTCAGCAGGCGCAGGCAGTGGCCGCAGATCCCGGCGCGGCGTTGGGCTTGATGGCCGAGGCTGAAAATTCGCTGCTGGAAGCGGAGGCGATCAAGGCCGATCAACCGGAAATCGTCACCTTGCGGGAGCAAATGCGAACCGCCGCCGACCAGATCACCCAGGTCGAACGACTGCCCGATCTGTCGCAACTGCGGCAATACACCGACGGCGGGACCAACCTCAGGAAGGTGGTCGTCCAGGGAATCGAGGTCTATGTGCTGGATCCGGGAACCGACCGTATTTTCCACCACCGCCTGGATGATAGCGGCGCTAATCTGCTGCCGGATGATGAGTCGCTGCTGTTGACGGCGCGGGAGCAGCAGGTCGAAAATATCACCGTGGCCGAGTTGTTGGGGATGACCTGGATGCCGACCGGCGGTAATCGCCAGACGAGTGATTTGATTATTCTGAATAGCACCGGTCTGTTGGAGTACAATCCCAATTGGGGCATTACGACCTCCAATCTGGCCAGTGGCGACTTGTTAGCCTCGCCGGCAGCGGTCTCCAGCTATTTCGGCAACTTCTACATCCTCGATCCGCAGGCCAACCGGTTGCTGCGCTACCTGCCGACGGCTGATGGCTACAGCGCCGCCCCCGAAAGCTATTTCCCCGACGACCAGACGGTCAACCTGACCAACGCCGTCGATTTTGCCATCGACGGGGCCATCTTCATCCTCTTCAGCGATGGGCGCATCGGCAAATATCAGGCCGGCGTTCCGGTCGAGTTCAACGTCACCGGCCTGGTCAAGCCCCTCAGCAATCCAACCTCGATTTACACTGCCCCGGATGAGGAAATCCAATACGTTTATGTAGCCGATGCCGGGAACCAGCGTATCATTCAGTTGGAGAAGGATGGTCGCTTCGTCCGCCAACTGAAGCCTGGGCCGGAGACCGGCACCACCTTTGCCAATCTCCAGGCCATTTATGTCGATGAAATCGGCGGGCGGCTCTACATTTTGGACAACAATAGTCTGTATGCCGCCACGTTGCCCCCGGTCGGCCAGAGTGGGGAGACCGAGGCCGAGTTGATCGCCCCCGAAGCCGTCCAGCCGGCGGCAGAAGCAGCGCCGGAGGGCGTGGTTGAGTAGGATTGGAGACAAATCTCTCTGAGCCGGTTAGGGTTCAGGTGATGATAGCTCGACCGGGCGAAGCGGCCCGGTCGAGCTTGTTTGTGTGGGGGGATGATTGGTCCGTTATTTCGTTCTGGGAGAAAGTGAACAGTCGTTCGGGCTTTGGTTGACGCAATATTTTGATTATGGTAACATAAAGTTAAATCTCTTAAAGGTTGGTCGTAGCGTGGGAGTATACCAATGACGTGGAACGCCCTGTACAAATTATCTGCCAAACTTATGCTGTTAGCTATTTTTGGCCTGTTGATCGTAACACTAGGAGCCCCAGTCGCTCAAGCCCAAGACCCGCGCCCACCGGCTCCCGGCCAGGGGGGCGGGGGCGCTCCCTCCGCAGAGGATGGGGATGATGGCGATAGCGACCGTGACTCGGTGAAACCGCTCGTCTGCGGCCACGTCGAGGGCCAGGTTCTCAACTGGGGGTATCAAAAGGTTCCCGAAGCGCCCGTTGTGCTAAAAACCGGGAGCTGGGAAAGCTCGACCCTGACGACCGAATGGGGCGATTACACCTTTACCGGGTTGGGCGTCGGCATCGCCAAATTGAATGTGATCCTGGCTCCGCTGGATCCGTTGGAACCATTCGCCCCCGATGCCTATGTTTATATCAATTGTGATTACCCCACCATTGCTAATCTGGGGGTCTACAGCGGTTCGGAAGATGAAACGCCGGTGACTTTTACGATGACCGCCACCGATGAGGTCATCACCTGGAATGATCGCACCCGCTTGACGCTGACCATCGAAAACAAGCTGCCGACCGGCATCTCCAACGTCATCGTCACCGATATGATGCCATTTGGCCTCAACCCGCTCAATATCAACACCTCCGCCGATGTGCCGCCCGAAAACATCAAAATCGTCGAAGGGGGGGACGATGGCCGGCTGGTCGTTGTCTATTTGGATAAAATCGAGGCGGGAGCCACCGAAACAATCACCATAAACGTCACGGCCATCGAAGACACACCCCTCGGCACCGACATTCACAACACCGCCACCCTTTTCTACCGCGAGAGTGTCGCCTTGCAAGCTTCGGTTGATCTGACCGTCGGCAGCGAAATCGTGCCCATTCCGGCGGCGACCAGCGGTGAGTCAAGCGGTATGACGGCCAGGGCCAACGCTGAGATGGATGAAGAGATGCTCCGAGCCAAGACAGCCACCGTCGGGCAATCCAGCCCGACCACAACCCGTTCGGAACGATCAACGGAGAAGCCCTCGGCCTCAACGGCGTCAACCCCCGCCGAGTCCCATACGTCGGACGAAGCGACCGTTGCCGACGAAACGGAACCCGTGACCGACTCCCCGGCTGAAGAGGCCGAGTCTACCGATGACCTGCTGCCGCAGACCGGTAATGGCCGTACCAACGATACCCTGACCGCTGACTCGTTTACGGCGGGCCAGAGTAACCTGGTCGGCCCGCTGAGTGGGGTCGGGTTGGTGCTGCTGGCTTTCCTGGCCTATGGACTACGGACACTCTATTGGCCAACAGAGCAAAATTGACCTTTACCCCGGTTGGATTATAATCGATCAGGCTGCTCTTGATTAGGAGCAGCCTGATTTTTTTTGGCTGAATACGAGAGGGATTTCACCATGAACATCTTCCTCGATGGCGAACAACTTCTCGACGATTTGGAAAAACTGGCCCACTTTGGGGCGGAGCCGGGGCCGGGCTTGATGCGGGTGGCGTTTAGCCCGGCGGACCAGGCGGCCCGGCAATGGGTGGCTACCCGGCTGGCCGCCGTGGGGATGGCCGTCCGCACCGACGCGGCGGGCAACACCATCGCCACCTACCCCGGCAGTGAGCCTACGCTCAAACCGATTGCCCTCGGCTCCCACACCGACACCGTGCCTCAGGGGGGGCGGTATGATGGGGCGTTGGGGGTGTTGGCTGCATTAGCTTGCGTCCGCGCTCTACACGAAGCCGGGCTGCACCTGCGCCACCCGGTCGAGGTCATCAACTTTGTGGCCGAAGAGGCCACAATGGGCGGGGCCACCTTGGGCAGCAAGGCGATGGCCGCGATGCTGGACCCAACGATGGTCGAGCATCTGGCCTGGGATGGCCAGCCGGTGGCCGCGCATCTGCGGGCTGCCGGCCTTGAACCGGCGACCATCAGCCAGGCCCGTCGTCCCCAGGGTAGCCTGGCCGCTTTTTTGGAGCTGCATATCGAGCAAGGGGCCACGCTGGAGCAAGCCGCCATCCCCATCGGCCTGGTCGAGGGCATCGTCGGCATCCGCCGCTACAGCGTCACCTTCGAGGGGCAGGCCAACCACGCCGGCACCACGCCGATGGCCCTCCGCCGGGATGCGTTGGTTATGGCCGCCCCCTTCATCACCGCCGTCCGCGACGTGGCAGTGGCTCACAACATCGTCGGCACGGTCGGCATCCTGCGTCTCCAACCCGGTGCGCCCAACATCATCCCCGGCCAGGCTTACCTGGAGTTGGAGATTCGCGGCCTGGATGAAACGATTCTGGACGAGGCTCAGGCTGAATTAGCCCGCCGCGCCGCTGATTTGGGCGGTCACATCCGGTCGCTGTCCAAAAAAGAGCGCGTCACCTCAGACCCCCGGCTGATGACCGCGTTGGTCACGGCCTGCGAATCGCTTGGCGTGGCCTATCGCCGCATGCCCAGCGGAGCGGGTCACGACGCGATGTGTATGGCTACCATTGCGCCACAAGCGATGCTTTTCGTCCCCAGCCGGCACGGCATCAGCCACGCCCCGACGGAGTACACGACTCCGGAGCATTGCGTGCTGGGGGCGCGGGTGTTGCTGGCGGCCTTGATGGCGTTGGACGGAATGTTGGATAGGTAAGGAGAGAGGGAAGGTTGGATGCGGGAAGATTGGAAGCGGGACAGTTTAGCCAATCTTCCAAATTTCCGGCCGGCCAGCCTGCCTTCATCGGGAGGTAGTTTATGACTAAACCTTATGATTTGGTTATCACCGGCGGTCAACTGGTGACCCCGGAGCGGGTCTTTCCGGCGACGCTGGCCATTCGGGACGGACGCATCGCCGGCGTGTTGGCCCCGGACGAGTCCCCCCCGGCAGCAGAAACGCTCCGGGCCGACACGCTCCACATTTTACCCGGTATGATCGACACCCACGTCCATCTGAGAGACCCGGCCCGCCCGGAGCGAGAGGATTTTACGTCGGGAACCAGCGCCGCCGCCGCCGGGGGCATCACCACCATTTTGGAGATGCCCATCTCCGAGCCGCCCGTCAACAGTGGCGCGGTGCTGGCTGAACGGGCCAGAATCGTCCAGCCTCGCGCGCTGGTCGATTATGCCCTCTATGGCGGGGCCGGGGCGGAGAACATCGCCGAGATTCCCAAGATGGCCGAGGCCGGGGCGGTGGCCTTCAAAACCTTCCTGACCCAACCGCCGCCGGAGCGCCGGCACGAATTTCACGGCCTGTGCTGCACCGATGAGGCCATTTTGTGGGAGATTATGCAAGCTGTGGCCCAGACGGGCCGGCGTCACTGCCTCCATTGCGAACATGACCCCATCGTTAAACGGCTGGTGCAACAAATAAAGGCCGCCGGGCGGACTGATGGCCCGGCCCACGCCGACAGTCGCCCGCCCGTGGCCGAGGCCGTCTCGGTGGCCCTGGTCCTGGCCCTGGCCGCCGAGGTCGGGGGAGCGGTGCAAATCGTGCATATGTCCAGCTTGCCGGCCCTCGAAGCGGTCAAGGCGGCCAAAGCCCACGGACTGCCGGTCACCGCCGAGACCTGCCCCCGCTACCTCTTTCTCAACCAGGGGGCGCTCCGCACCCACGGTCCCTTCGCCAAATGCAATCCGCCGCTGCGGGACCAGACCACCGTCGAGGGGATGTGGGCCTATTTGCGGGACGGCACGATTGATGTCATCGGCACCGATCACTCCCCCTATCTACCCGAAGAAATTAAAAAAGGGCGGGACAATATTTTCGACTCACCGGCCGGGATGCCGGGGCTGGAGGTGGCCCTACCCTTGATGCTGACGGCGGTTCATCAGCGCAAAATCAGCCTGTGCCACCTGGCCCGGCTCACAGCCAGCCGAGCGGCCCACCTTTTCAACCTGTCCGCCAAAGGTCGCCTGGCTCCCGGCTACGACGCCGATTTGGTGCTGGTCGATTTGGCCGCCCACTGGACGTTTGACTGTCAACCCTGCTTCTCCAAGGCCAAAGCCAATATGCGCGTCTATCGCGGCTGGCCGATGTGGGGCAAAATTATCTCCACCTTCGTCCGGGGCCAGCGGGTTTATGAGGAGGGGGTAATCGTGGCGAAACCGGGCTATGGGCGGTTTGTGCGGCCCGGTTAGGAACAGGATGTATAGATGGAACGGATCAAAAATAAAAGGCCGAGGTGTTAACACCTCGGCCTTTTGCTAAGTGGTTTTCCTTGAAGATAAGGGATAATAGCTTACGCGGTAGCCTGCACGTTGCCGCTGGCAGTGACGCCGGTCAGGTAGCCGATGTAGACCGGGATGAGGGGTAGGACACAGGGGGAGAGGAAGGAGAGCAGCCCGGCGGCGAAGGCAATCGGCATGGTCAACCCAAAGCCGGTCAGCGATTCTTCGGCGGCGTAGAGCCATTCCGGCTGGAGGCTGACGAAGAATTGGTTGAGTTGGCTGAAGGAGCCGAACAGCAGAACCAGGCCCAGAATAATCAACAGAATGGCGCTGACCCGCTCGACGATGGGAATGTATTTGT
Source organism: uncultured Caldilineaceae bacterium (assembly GCA_964638395.1). GTDB lineage: Bacteria > Chloroflexota > Anaerolineae > 4572-78 > J111 > CAZWZZ01. The sequence goes on along the minus strand of CAZWZZ010000059.1, from coordinate 5,862 downwards.
TCAGCCCCCGGATGGAGCCGGTGGCTTTGCTCAAAATCCAGGCGGCGGCCAGGAAGGGAATGGCCAGGCCCATCGCGTAGGCGAAGAAGAGGATGCCGGATTGGATCAACGCGCCGGTCGGGTCGGCGGCCCGGCTAGCGTTCAGCGACAGGCCGAAGATGGCTCCCAACAGCGGCCCAATACAGGGCGTCCAGCCGGCGGCAAAGGTCATCCCGACGATGCCGGAGCGAATGAAGCCGGGGGATTGGCCCATGCCTGCCTGGGTACGACGTTCCGGCAGGATAATCATATCCAATTTGTAATCAATCGAGGCCAGCGATTTTTGCAGAGCCGGGGCGCTATCCAGATTGCGGACCAGCCACTTTACAAAACCGGACATATGAACGCCCAGAATGACCAGCAACGCCCCCCCGATGTAGAGCAGCAAGTCGATGAAAAAGGTTTGGGACACACTGCCAAAGAGGATGCCGGCTGTCATGCCAAGAACCACAAAAACGAGGGTAAAACCGGCCACGAACATAAAGGCGTGCCCCATCACGTTTGTCCGGGCCGGGACGGCGTCTTGGGTCGTAGAGTCTTCTTGAAAAGCAACTGCCATAATAGCTTTCTTCCTTTCCGGGATAATCGAAAAATTCACAAATCGTTTATTTTCGCGTCATTATGGTCACAGACCTATAATTCAGTTTAGAAAAACAGCGGCTATTTCTCTGTAAGCGATCATACAAGCCGTACTGTTTGTTCTGTCTGTGATTCTAAGACGTAAATATAAAAGATTTCTTACGGAGTGTGTAACTGCTCAGGCATGTCATTTCGAGCGACCCATTCGACTACGCTCAGGGCAGGCTGAAGGAGTGAGAAATCCGCCCAAGTCGCTGTTGACAACGAACCATCCGGGGAGATTTCTCGGCTTTCAGCCTCGAAATGACATTGTAGAAGTAGTTACCGAGGTGTAAAATCAGGAGGGAGATTGGCGGGAAATAATCTTCAATCTTCCAATCTCCCAACCTCCAATCTCCAATCTCCTAGCTGTTCTCCCCATCCTGGGCCAGTTGCTCCAACATTTCTATATCATTTTGTAATCTGCGCTGGCGGCTGACGATGCTGTAGATGAAGACAAAAGACACCAGCCAGAAGACGGCGTAGCCCGCCGCCAGAAAAATCATATCACCCATTGCTTAAGTCCTTGAATTGAATCCTTAACGGTACAAAATGCGTTCCTTGAGCCTATCCACCCGGCGCTGGAGCCGCTCCAGATTGATGCGATGGTACATCAGCGTGATGTAAAAGATGGTGAAGGCCATGACGGTAAACATCAGAGTCGTCTGGATGTTGTCCGACATGCCGAAACTGCCCTGGGCGGCCTCATTTTGCTCGCCCGGCAGCACGACCGCCGGATGGATCGTGCGCCACCAGCGAATGGCCATCCAGTTGATGGGGATGGAGATGACGGCGATGAGGGCGTAGACGGCAGCGAAACGGGCACGTTGGTCAGGATTATCGACCGCGCCGCGCAGCATCAGGTAGCCGATGTAAAGCAGCCAGCAGATGGTCGATATGGTCAGGCGGGGGTCCCACGTCCACCACACATTCCAGGTTGGTTTGGCCCAGATAGAGCCGCTGATGATGACCATCGTGAAGAAGGCCAGGCCGATTTCGACCGACGACAGCGACCACATATCCCATATTTGGTTCCGGGTGGCCAGATAGAGAGCCGACGTCACGGCGGCGACGATGAAGGCCAAAAAGCCGAGCCAGGCCGAGGCGACGTGGAAATAAAAGATGCGCTGGGCAAATCGCTCTGCCGGAGCGACCAGGTTCTCGGCGCTGGGTGCCCAGACCAGGGCCATATAGAGCGCGGCCAGCATCATCACCCCGCTGAGGATCGTCAGGCCCAGGCCCCAGTTGAAGCCGCCTGTGGCCGTTTTGCTGCGTTGAGAAAGCATTGTGTCGGTTGCCATTGAGTTTGCTCCAAATCCTCTGGCACAAATTAGCCATTTGTGCTACAAAATTATTCTTCCACCACAAAATCAAACAAAATAAATGAGGCCGCGATAAAAATCACATCGAAAGCTACCAGGAGAGCCAGCCAATGGCTGACTTCCTCGAAAGGAATATTGTCCAGGATGGCCGAGGTCAGGTTCACGGCAGAGAGCAGCACAGGGACGATGACCGGGAAGAGCATAATTGGTAGCAAAATCTCGCGGGCGCGGGTATGGACGGCCATCGCCGAGAAGAGGGTTCCCACTCCGGCAAAGCCAATCGTGCCCAGCACCACCACCCCCACCAGAGGCGGCAGCGTCCCGGCCGGCTGGTTGAAGAGGATGATGAAGACGGGCAGGATGATGATTTCAACCAGGCTGATGAACAGAACGTTGCCGATCATCTTACCGAAATAGATGGCGCTGCGGTCCACCGGGGCCAGCAGCAAGCCGTCGAGGACACCCTTATCCCGCTCGACGATAAAGCTGCGACTCAGCCCCAACATCCCGGCAAAGGCGATAGCCACCCACAGCACGCCCGGGGCCAGCGTATTCATATTATCGGCCCGCAGATCGAAGGCAAAGTTGAAAATCAGGATGACCAACATCGAAAAGACGAGCATCGCGCTCATCATCTCTTTGGTCCGTAGCTCGGTGGCGATGTCTTTGCCGACGATAGCCAAAACTTTACGCAGATAGCCGCCAAAGCCAGGCTTGACCGGCACTGTGGTCGGCACGGATTGTTTGAGAGGTTCGACTGTTTCTGTCATGACTTAACCAGGGAGGATTATGCCATCAGACCCCTGGCTTGTCAACGCCTGAATGTTTTCACGGCGCTTAATCCTGGCGGATAATCGGCCATAATTAAGCGGAAGCGTAACTCGCTTGTAACTCAACTGTAACTAGGCGTTGTTATACTACTGATTGCTTAGTAGCGGGAGTTTCCATGACAAAAACACACAATACTGCCTCGTTTGTGCTGCGTTTTAAGCCAACATTGAGGCCAGACAATGAGGGAGAGCCACATTTACAATGGGCAGGTCACGTCCAGCATGTTCAGGGTGACGAAGAGAGTAATTTCACCGAGGTGGCCGAGGCGATTATGTTTATGCAACATCACTTGATTCAGATGACGGCTGAGACTTTGGCAGGAGGCAAGAACATGAATCAGAGTAAGGTCATCTTGGAAAGCTTTAAACTATGGGAACGATTAGCAGTGAGTTATATGGAGGTCATGTTTCACGCCATGGAACAAGGTCTAAAGCAAACAGATGCCTTCGCTGAACGTTTGAACGATATGCGGGAACAGGTTTTGAACGCCTGGCGTTTGCCTGGCCCACCGGATAATCAAGATGAAGTTCTCGAACTGTTGGATGAACTTCAGGGTCAGGTGCAAGTCCTGACGGAGCGAGTAAAAGTTTTGGAAGAAGCTCTTCAAAAAACGGGTCAACAGGTTAATGGGAGCCAGAGGTAGAGAGCGGTAGACAGATAATATTCAACAAAGAGGTTGCATAATTATGACATCGTTAGGTAATGAACACGTACAAACTATCTCTGAGATATGGGTTGGGAGAATCACCTGTATCAACGAGAGCTTGAAAAAGATTATGTCTACACATCAAGAGATGTGGGACTATAGTCTCACGGCCTGGCATGTTCATAATCAACACATCCTCAATAACTGGTTGGAATTTGTCAATCATGTCTATACTCAATCTCTCGCCACTCGGGAACGGATGAGTGAACTACTTGAAGCATATCTGACAAGTCTGCAAATGGTGACGATCGCCAAGGATGAAAAGTTTTTTGAAACGGCTGAAACGCTTCAAGCTGGGGTACGATCCAACTCTGAACGTGTAGCCAAACTGTTTACGCCTATGAACGGTTCGTGACCATCCGGGAAGAAACTCTGTCCTTTCTTCCCGTTTTTATTTAACAATACTTGAAATTTAGGAGACGATAATGCGCTTAAAGGACAAAGTTGCAATCATTACAGGATCTGGACGTGGGATTGGCCGGGCAACCGCCGTTCGTTTTGCCGAAGAGGGGGCCAAGGTCGTTGTTGCCGATATCGATCTTGATGTCGCCCAGGCGGCTGCTCACGAGATCAACGGTCAGATGAGCGAAGGGGGCGCAGCCAAAGCGGCCGCCGTAGGCAACGGTGACCACCAGGCTGTGGCCGAGCAGGCCGTCGCCACGTCCGAAGTTGCCTTACCTTTTCAGGTGAACGTCACTGACCGCGACAACATTGCGGCGATGGTTGACGCCACCATCAAAAAATTTGGCCGGATTGATGTGCTGGTTAACAATGCCGGCACGATCCGCGACTCTCAGTTGTTGAAGATGACGGAGGAAAACTTCGACCTGGTTATCAACATCAACCTGAAAGGGGTCTTCAACTGCACCCAGGCGGTTGTGCCCTACATGGTCGAGCAGCGGAGCGGGGTTATTCTCAGCACCTCATCGTTGGTAGCGCCTTATGGTAACTATGGCCAAACCAACTATGTGGCCAGCAAAGCCGGGGTCGTGGGGATGACCAAAGTGTGGGCGCGTGAGCTGGGTCGTAAAGGCATCCGGGCCAACGCCGTGGCTCCGGGGTTCATCGAAACACGGTTAACAGCCGGTATTCCTGATAAAGTGGTATCGAAGCTGTTAGAACGTATCTCAATGGGCCATTTTGGTCAGCCGGAAGATATAGCCAACGCATTCTTATGGTTGGCGACGGATGAAGCCCGCTATGTGTCGGGGCAGATCATTGGGGTAGACGGCGGAGCAACCCTCTAGCGTAGAGAGAGAGCGTTAGGGAAAGCAAAGACTCATTCATTAATAATCAGTCGTCAGAACCCAGTTCTCAGTAGTAGCCGGTTACGTCGACTTGATAGCTGATAGTTAATCACTGTTAACTGATATTTATATCACGAAGGAGTGAAACGTGTTGAAAGCAAAAGATATTATGACCACTGAAGTGGCCACTATTCAGGGATCGGCTATGGTGGCCGAAGCCATTGGGGCGATGAAGGAAAGAAAAGTTCATGCCCTGATCGTTAAACCGAATAGTGGAGAGAAAGGGTATGGCATTGTCACCGAAGCGGACATTGCCTATAAGGTCATCGCCAAAGGCGCTGACCCTAAGGCCCTAACTGTACGGGATATTATGACCAAACCTTGTGTTACGATTAGCCCCGACCTGAGTGTTGAGAACGTGGCCCGCATGTTTGCCAACAATCATATTCACCGGGCACCGGTAGTTGAGAGTGATTTGGTGGGGATCGTTTCGGTTTCGGACGTGGCCCAACGTGGAAAATGGTGGGAATAGATTAAAGAGAGGTGAATAATGCAGACAGCTAAAGAAATTATGACAAAAGATGTGGTCACCGTCAAAGCGACGATGTCGGTTGCGGAAGCGATAAGTACCATGCAAAACAATAAATTGCGTGATTTGATTCTGGAGCCGACCGATGATAGTGATGCCTATGGCATTGTAACCGAGACTGATATTGTCTACAAAGTCGCAGCACTGTCGAAAAATCCGGAGACTGTTTTGGTGAATGAAATTGGGACCAAGCCCTGTATCGAGGTCGATCCTGAGATGACGGTGCAGGAGGTGGCCCAGTTGTTCGCCAACCATCACATTCATCGCGCCCCGGTTGTCAAGGGGAAACTGTTGGGAATAATCACCGTCTTCGACATTGTCCGTGAGACGATGTGGTGGCAAGGATAAAGGAATAAGTTGCATTTTAACTGTATTATGGTATGGTCAAGGGCTAAGGGAAAGCCCTATAAAATTCAAAAGTCTATTTTAATTAAAGGAGAGATTTTCCATGGACTGGACAAAAGAAACCCAAGATATGTTTAAAGGTTGGATTGACGTTCAAACTAAAAC
>CAZWZZ010000058.1:11272-14918 GCA_964638395.1 uncultured Caldilineaceae bacterium | reverse complement strand
TGGCTTAAAATCTCTTGCAAATCCATCGGTAGTATCCTCGGCCCGGCGGATCACACCAGCAGGCGTGACGCGGAACGCATCCCTTCGACACTTCCTACGGTTGCAGGACGCAGCCTGAGTAGGCGAGAGTCGTCTCGAAGGGGATACATGGCGTCGGGCCTGACGGCGTGATGGCCAATGGGCAAATGGTCGTCTAATATCCGGTCGTCATAGGTTCGTGTCGGCTGGTGCGACAGGTTCGGTTGCAAACAGGGTTTCGGCATATCGAAGTCGGCGTAGCGGCTTGCAAGCGAAGCATTTAGCAAGTTGGGTTGAGAATACTACAGGTTGGGCTTTTTTTCAAGCCGGGGCGAAGGTCGGGTGCGTCCCAGGATTTGGGCGAGAATTCAAGTCCAGCATCCTGAGTAGGCCGAGGGACGAGGCCGTATCGAAGGGTGCGGGTTGACCCAAGCCTCCTCCCGTTCGCCGCACCCTTCGATACGCCCTGGAAAAGACTCAGGGCTACTCAGGATGCTATCTCCTGAAATTTGGGACGCACCCCGGAGGTCGAAAAAGACTCGCTCCCCCGTCGAGAGTGTGTTAAAATCAAGGTGATGTCAAACTCTATCATCATTGGGGTGGCCGGGGGGACCGCCTCCGGCAAAACCACCGTCGCCAAAAAGATATTGAAAAACATCGGCTCGACCCACATGGCCCATCTTGAGCATGACGCCTACTACCGGGATTTGAGCCATCTGCCCCTGGAGGAGCGCAAGAAACTGAATTTCGATCATCCCGACTCGTTGGAAAACGAATTGATGATCGAGCATCTGGAAACGTTGCGCCGGGGGACGGCCATCGAGGTACCGGTCTATGATTTCGCCCAATACATCCGCACCGGGGCCGTCAAGCGAGTCGAGCCGAAGCCGGTTATTCTGGTTGAGGGGATTTTGATCTTCGCCGATAAGTTGCTGCGGGAATTGATGGACATCAAGATTTACGTCGATGCCCCAGCCGACCTGCGCTTCATTCGCCGTTTACAGCGGGATGTCGTCGAGCGGAACCGCACCGTCAGCCACGTCATCCAGCAATACCTGACCACGGTGCGGCCTATGCACCTGGAATTTGTGGAGCCGAGCAAGCGGTACGCCGATGTCATCATCCCCCGTGGGGGCCGCAATGTGAAGGCCATCGAGATGGTGGTGGCTCAGATTCAGGGAATGCTTTCGTAAAGGCCAGGCCACTCGGAGGGTGGCCCATTGTTTATTCTTGAGGGAAGGCAGAAACGGCAGAAAATTGTTAAGACTCTTGACGCAACACGCTTTGCCAGGCTTCGGGTAGAGTCGTGACGCAGCCCTGCCGATTTAGGCAGATATGCTTGCTGGTGGCGGTGGCGAACAGCGTGCCATCCCCGGCGGCGATGATGTCGTAGCTGAACTGCACCTGGCGACTGCGGACCTCGTCCACCCAACACCGGATCGTCACCCGCTGGTCGTAGCGGGCCGACTGTTTATAACGGACGTGTAGCTCCGACACGGCCAGCACCAACCCCTCCGCCTCGAATTCGACGTAGGATTTGCCGTGGTGTCGCAGCCATTGGCTCCGCCCCTCTTCTAACCAAACCACGTAAGCGGAGTGATGGACGATGCCCATCTGGTCCGTCTCGGCATAGCGGACGTGGAAAGTCGTTTCAACAACACTCTTGCTCATCAAAATCGCTCCTGCAAAATATCGGCCAGCACCTCTTCGACGTGGAAAATGGTCGGCACGGCATAATCGACGGCGCTGGTGCGGCTGTCACTATCCACCAGAATGGTGGTCATGCCCACATCTTTGGCCGGGATCAGGTTGCGGGGCATATCTTCAACCATAATGCACTGCGTCCCCGCCACGCCCAGCCGGTCCAAAACCTGTTGGTAGGCCGCCGGCTCAGGCTTATTGGTGTACCGCCGGGCACAGATGTCGATAATCAGCTCGAAATGATCCCGGACGCGCAGCGCATCGAGGATCCGTTCGCTGTGGGCCAGGTCGGCGTTGGTGAAAATAACCTTGCGGAGGGGGATCGCAGCCAGCATATGATCCAGCGGGGGGCTGGGGCCGATGAAATTGGCCAGGTTGATGTCGTGAACAAAGGCCAAAAATTCCAAAGGATCGATATAATGTTCTGCCATCAACCCCCGCAGCGAGGTCCCATATTTTTGGTGATAGGCATGGCGTTGGGTGGAGACATCATCGGGGGGGATTTTGATTTTGGTGGTCATAAACAGATCAATCCGGGCGATGATGGCCTCCATGATCCCGGCTTCTTTGGGGTAAAGCGTATTATCTAAATCGAATAAAATGTACTCAAACGGTTTTTGAGACACCAGGTTTCCTGATTTCGCTGATATTTGGTTTCAGGCCATTGACTGTGGTATACTGCCACCAGACCGGATGGCCTTAAAGTTGTGGCTCCGCAGGATGTTGTGGCGTTGACACCGTAAACCGTAAAATCTGATGACGTTTCACGTTTTACGTTTTACGAGCGTGTCAACCTCTTGGGTTCCAAAAGAGCCAACATTGTCTACCTGATCCCGACCGGGGTTGGGAAAATGAGCGGGATTGGGTGTCGTCTGACAACATATCGACACCACAAAAGCAACAAGATCAATTGTCTATCATGCTTGGGATATGACCCAACCGTGAGGGGGGCGAGACCAGGTTTTGAAAGAGCGGTTAAATCTTTTCAGTGGACCGCCATCACATCCTGAGTGCACCGAAGAATGAGGTTATATCGAAGGGTGCTGCGGTCTATACTGATTTTTTAACAAAAAAAGGCGAGTCGAGAGGGTAGCGGATCGATCAAAACCGCGGCCATCTCTCAGACTCACCTTCATTTTTTAACGAAGCTATAAAAACAGAAACAATAGTAACATAACTTATTCAGGCTGTCCAATCAATAGGCATTTTGGCCTGTTAGGGGCCGCTTAAGAAGCCACGAAGGAGATTTACCTTGATTGTCAAGCAACTACCTGTCGGACAAACGCAAACCAACTGCTACATTGCCGGTTGCGAGGAGACCAAAGAAGGGGTGGTCATCGACCCCGGTGATGAGCCGCAGCGCATTTTGGCTGAAATCGAAAAAGCCGGGTTAACGATTAAATATGTCCTCAACACCCACGCCCATTTCGACCATATTATGGCCAACAAAGCCCTGGTCGAGGCCACCGGGGCCCCGCTGGCCCTCCATCCGCTCGACCTGCCCCTGCTGCGCCAGAACGGCGGGGCCATGTTTTTCGGGCTACAGGCCCCCCAAAGCCCCGACCCCGATATGGAGTTGGCCGAAGGGGATGAGATCACCTTCGGGACGCACACGTTTGAGGTGCTGTTTACGCCGGGCCACACCGTCGGCCACGTCAGCTTTTACGAAGCCGAGGCGAATATCATTTTTGATGGCGACGTTCTCTTCGCCAGCGGCATCGGTCGGACCGACTTGCCCGGTGGGGATTACGCCACGCTGATGAACAGCATCAAGGAGAAGCTGATGGTCCTGCCGGACGAAACCACCGTCTGTTCCGGCCACGGCCCGGTGACGACCATTGGCCGGGAGCGAAACAGCAATCCCTGGTTGTAAAACGGTTAAGGCAGTGCCAAGATTTAGATCCGTCAAATTAGAGCCACACAACGT
>CAZWZZ010000058.1:8128-11172 GCA_964638395.1 uncultured Caldilineaceae bacterium | reverse complement strand
AAAAAGAGGCCCGGCAAGGGGAAGTGGATCATTGCCGGCCTATTTATCCTCGTTATCGGGGCCTTCATCTTTCTGCGGACCAAAGCGACGGATGTCGGCGGCTCGGCTGAGTTGTCGGCGATGCTGCAAGATGGACAGCCCAAGGTTCTCGAATTTTATTCCAACTACTGAACGACCTGTCTGCTGAATAAACCCATCGTCGATGGGTTAGAGACAGATTTAGCCGGGAAAGCCGAGGTTATTCGCCTCAATGTCTTCAGCCAGGTGGGGCGACAGGCCGCCCGGGCCTACGGCGTGCGGGGCATGCCGACCCTGGTCGTGGTCGATGGGCAGGGCCAGCCGGTCTTGTCCCAGGTCAGCCTGATTCGCCCCGGCCCGGTCAAAGCCGAGGTGGAGGCGTTGCTGGCGGCAGCGGAGTAGCCAATTATCTGAGAGATAGCCCTTGTTCTGCGATGATGGCCTGGCCGGCCGGACTTTTGATGAAGTCGAGGAATGACCTGACCTCTGCCTGGGGGGTCGGGCGGGTCAGGAGCGCCAGCTCGCGGGTCAGGAAATAGCTGCTGTCGGCCAGACTGTCCGGCGTGGGCGCGACCCCCTCGACCGGTACGGCATCGACCCCCTCTCTCAAAAAAGTGAACGAGACATACCCCACCGCCCCCGGATTGTCGGCCACGAAATCAACCATGGCTCGGCTGTTGGGCAGCACAATGGCCGTCGGGGTGACGGCCAGATCATCCATTACCGCCGCTTCAAAAACAGCCCGCGTGCCCGACCCCGTCTCGCGGCTGACCACCTGAATGGGTCGCTCCGGCCCGGCCACATCCCGCCAGTTCACCAAACGTCCGCTGAAAATATCTCTGACTTCGCGGAGCGACAAACCTTTCAGTTCAGTCTGGTCATTCACCACAATGGCCACGGCATCGTGGGCGATGGGCGTGAGGTTCAGATCATCCGGTAGGTCAGCGACAGGCCGGGCGGTCAGGCCGATGTCTATCTGACCGGTTTCGACCAGCCTGCGGCCCAGCGCGGAGCCGCCGCGTTGTACGTCGATGGTCACGTCCGGCTGTTGGGTTTCATATGCCTCGGCCAGGTCGGTCAGGAGCGGCGTCATACTGCTGGCCCCGGCGATGGCGAGGCGGATTGGGCCGCTCGGTGGGGTGGGGGTGGTCGTGCAGGCCGGCAGGAGGCCGGCGGCGAGCATAAATGAAAACAGAGGGGCGCAGAGGCGGAATGAGGCCCGGGAGAGACGATGAAAGATCGCCCCGCTTCGTTTCCGCATCCCGGCTTCGTGGCTCACCCTACCCCCGCACAAAGCCCACCACCAGACTTAAAATACTAATCACCACGCAGTAGGTAGCGAAAGCATACAGCGAATGGCGCTGGAGGTAATGGAGCAGCCAGCGGATGCAGATGTAGCCGGAGACGGCGGCGGCGATGAAACCGACCGTAATCGACGGCAGTTGCTCGGCCAGGCCACCGCTTTCCAGCAGATCGAGCAGGGCGACGACGCCCGCGCCGAGGAGGGCCGGAATGGACATCAGGAAGCTGAAACGGGCCGCGGCCGGACGGGTGAAATCTTTTAGCACCGCTCCGCCGATGGTCGCCCCGGAGCGGCTGATGCCGGGCAGAATGGCGGCGGCCTGCCACAGACCGACGATCAGGGCATCGAGCCAGGTGAAGGCTTCTAGCTCGCGGCTACGCTTGCCGAACCGCTCGGCCACGACCAGCAAAATGGCCGTCAAAATCAGAAAAGCCCCGGCCAACATCGGCGAGCCAAAGAAAGACTCGAAGAAATCTTTGAAAAGTAGGCCCAGGACCACCGCCGGGATGGTGGCCACAACGACCAGCCAGCCCAATTTGGCTTCGAACGTTTCTAACGGGTTGCGCCGCAGCACCCCCTGAATGACGGCCAGCGAGATGGCCCAGATATCCTCCCAGAAAAAGACGAAGACGCCGACCAGTGTCCCCCATTGCACCAACACCTCGAACTCAAACGAGGCATCGGGCCAGCCCAGAAACCAGGGAACCAGCACCAGATGGGCCGAGCTGGAAACGGGTATGTATTCGGTCGCGCCCTGGACGAGACCGAGGATGAAGGCTTGGAAAAGGTCCATTGTGTGAAGGCTCCTGTCAGTGGTAGTGGGGAGATGGGGCGATTAGAGATGGGGCGATTAAAGTCCAATCTCCCCATCTCCCCATCTCCAATCTCTATTTTATGTCCCCCGCCTCTCCTCCGGGACGGCTTGATAGGCGGCGAGGAATTCTTGTTTATATTGAACGAAGCTGCCGTCGAAAATCGAGCGGCGGATGCGGCGCATGGTCTCTAGCATAAAATGGAGATTATGCAGCGTGGCCAGGCGCAGGGCCAAAATCTCTTTGGCTTTGATCAGATGGCGCAGGTAGGCCCGGCTGAAGGTGCGGCAGGCGTAACAGCCACACCCTTCTTCGATGGGGCCTTTATCCTCGGCGAATTGGGCCTTTCGCAGGTTGATGCGCCCCTGGTGGGTGAAGACCGCCCCGTTGCGGGCGATGCGGGTTGGCAGGACGCAGTCGAACTGATCGACGCCGCGAGCGACACACTCGAACAGATCCTCCGGGCTGCCGACGCCCATCAGATAGCGGGGCTTGTGGCGGGGCAGGAGCGGGTGCAGCACCTCTAGCATAGCGTGCATATCGGCCTTACTCTCGCCGACGCTCAGACCGCCAATCGCGTAGCCCGGAAAATCGAGCGTAGTCAAGAATTCGGCGCTTTGGGCGCGGAGATCGGCAAAAACGCCCCCCTGGACGATGCCGTAGAGGGCCTGATCGGCGCGGGTCTGGGCCGCTTTACACCGCTCGGCCCAGCGATGGGTGCGGTTCAGAGCCTCGACGTTGTAATCGTAATCATCCGGCGGCGGGCACTCATCAAAGGCCATAATGATGTCCGCTCCCAACTTTTCCTGAATGGCGATCACCGTTTCCGGCGTGAAGCGATGTGTCGAGCCGTCCAGATGGGAGCGAAAGGTGACGCCCGCCTCGTCGATCTCCCGCAGCCCTTCCAGGCT
>CAZWZZ010000058.1:5978-8028 GCA_964638395.1 uncultured Caldilineaceae bacterium | reverse complement strand
TCTGGCCTGGCTGTGGGGGGCTTCGGCGAGTAAATCGAATGAGAAGGTCATAAGTTGGGGGGAGATTCAATCTCCCAATCTCTAACTCCAAATTTTCTAGTTTAACAAACTTGACTATTATAACATACCTCGGCCTTATAAGGCCACAAGAGGAGAAATTTATGAACAATGAAATGATTTTGACCTTCGTCATCCTGGGCCTGACCATCGCCATTTTCATCTGGGACAAGCTGCGAGTGGATATTGTGGCCATGCTGGCCCTGTTGAGCCTCGTCCTGACCGGTATCATCGACGCCGAGCAAGCCCTGGCCGGCTTTTCCAACTCCACGGTGATTATGATTGCTGCCCTGTTCATTGTCGGGGGTGGTCTGTTCCAGACGGGCGTGGCCGACGCTCTGGGCAATCAACTGCTGCGCTTGGCCGGGAGCAGCCAATTTCGGCTGATGTTGCTGCTGATGGCCGGCACGGCGGTGCTGTCCGGCTTTATGAGTAACACCGGCACGATGGCTGTCCTGATTCCGGCAGCGGTGGCCGCGTCCTGGCGCATCGGCACGGTTCCCTCGAAGCTGCTGCTGCCGATGGCTTTTGCCGCTTCCATCGGTGGGATGTTGACCCTGATCGGCACGCCGCCCAACATCATCATCGCCAACACCCTCTCCGCCGAGGGGCTGCGTCCCTTCGGCTTCTTCGAGTTCAGCCTGATCGGGCTGCCACTGCTGGTCGTGGGCATCGTGTATATGCTGTTCATCGGCCAGAAGTGGCTGCCGGAGCGCAAAACCGGGGCGCGGGAGACCCAGGAGGAGACCTTTTCGGCGGGCGAGCTGGCCGAGAGTTACCACATCGACGACAATCTCTTCCGGCTGCGGGTCCGGCACCGCTCCCGGCTGGTCGGGATGTCTCTGGCCGAGGCCAAGCTGGGGCGCACCTACGGCGTGACCGTCCTGATGATTAAACGGATCACCGCCGACAGCGAGCGTAGTAGCCAACGCATCCCGGAGCGTGCTCTGGAAAGCATCGCCGACCGGCTGGGCTTTCACCAGGATGATCCCGACTCCCTCTCGCCGGGGCCGGAGACGGTCATCACGGCGGATGATATTCTGCTGGTCGAGGGGGAGCCCGAGGCGGTCAGCCACGTGGCCCTCCAGTTCGACCTGGGCCTCCAACCGGTCGATCCGGCCCAGGATGAGCTTGATGAGAAGCTGCTGTCCCAGGAGATCGGTCTGGCCGAAATTTTGATCGTTCACAGCTCGGCCCTGATTGGGCGGACGATTGTGGAGAGCCACTTTGGTGAGAAGTATGACGTGCGGGTGTTGGGCGTGATGCGCCGGGGTCAGCCGGTGACCGACCCGCCGCTGACCCGGATCAAGCTGGAGTTTGGGGATGCCCTGCTGGTGCGGGGAACCTGGCAAGCCATCGACATTATGGACAGAGAGCGGCGCAACTTTGTCGTCGTCGGCAAACCGACCCAGTTGAGCGACACCGGCCGCCTGAAACCGCAGGCCATCGTCGCCCTGCTGGCCCTGGCCGGGATGATGGCTATGATGCTGACCGGGATCGTCTCCACAGCCATCGCCGTGCTGGTCACGGCCACGGTCATGGTTCTGGGCGGCTGCCTGACGATGGATCAAGCCTACCGCTCGGTCAATTGGGAGAGCGTCATCCTGATCGCGGCTATGCTGCCGATGAGTACCGCTCTGGAAGTGACCGGCGGGGCGGAGTTCATCGCCAACGGCCTGGTGGCCGGCCTGGGCAGCTTTCATCCCATCCTGTTGATGATCGGCATCTTTTTGTTGACCACCATCTTCACCCAGGTCATCAGCAACACGGCCACCACCGTCCTCGTCGCCCCCATCGCCATCCAGGCCGCCCTCGATCTGGGCATCGCCCCCCATCCGGTGCTGATGATGGTCGCCGTCGGGGCCTCCTCCGCCTTCCTGACGCCCATTGCCTCTCCGGTCAACACCCTGGTCCTGACTCCCGGCAGCTACCGTTTCAGCGATTTCATGACCGTCGGCCTGCCGCTGATGGTTGTTTTCTTGGTGATTAGCAC
>CAZWZZ010000058.1:0-5878 GCA_964638395.1 uncultured Caldilineaceae bacterium | reverse complement strand
GCGATTTCATGACCGTCGGCCTGCCGCTGATGGTTGTTTTCTTGGTGATTAGCACGGCGTTGGTGCCGTTGATTTGGGCGATGTAGGGGTGGCGTATGAGACAGACTCCCGATAGACTCCCGCTAGTTCAACGGTGGCAAATGTGTGGTATGTTTATGATAGCATCCGTCCCCACGCCAGCAAACGAAGGCTGATAGGCCGAAAAATAGAGTACTCCCGGTCAGTTGTGGGACAAAGCTCGGTCTTGGCGGGCCGGCGGGAAGCAGAGGGGCCAAAACGGGGTTGATTGTTGGGGGCGGCTTATGTTAAAATGGGAGATAGTTGTGGGTTCGTTCACAATCCAATCCCTGCTCGACCCTATCCCCGCCGTCTCCCTCTCCCGCCTCCCCACCGGCGTCGCCATCCCCGGTCAGGATGTGACAGCCTTTCTATTGTTTCAGCGAAAACTCAGATAGTTCTCAAGCAATAAGAGGTCAACTATGGTAAAGTAAAGCGTGAAATCATCACCATAACAGCCCATTTGTTCTGATTTCACGAACGGTTGTAGGCAAAATCGTTTGCGGCGTGGTGGAGCTTATGTTAAAATGTTAACAGTGGGCCTAGCTTGTTTACCATCTTGATCCCGTTTCTTTACGAACTCAATGACTCGACCTCATCGTTGGATAGAAATCTATCCGCGTGAGGTCGTTTTTGTTTCAGGGGGGGTGAGAATGTTTGAGGATGATTTTTGCATGATGTGACGCACAGAAACAACGAAATATTTGGGAATTTTGTGAATTATTAGTAGATTTGATGACTGGGTAATACAAATGTCACGCGAAACTGAAATCAAAGAACTTATAAAAGCTCATGAGGAGCGTTTGTACTGGCTCGAAATACAAGAAGCTCGTTTTGGGTTTGACACGAAACCTGAAACGCTAACAGAAATCAAGAATGTAAAAGAGAAAATAAAGACGTTAAAAACGGAGTTAAAGCAGATCAATGAATCTGATGAGGAGGATATTGCACCACAAATCAAGGATGAAGGTAGATCGGAAATTGGTTTAGAATTGCCTTATGGCGTAGTCCCTCTTGGGTCGAATTTCTATGTTAATAGAAATTCTGATCATCGTTGTTGGCGCTATATTTCCGGCACCGGCGCGGCAACAATTTTTATTCAAGCGTCTCGACTGGCCGGCAAAAGCTCCCTTATCCATCGCCTGCTTGACCAAGCGAATCATCATCTCAACAAACGAACCGTTTTTATCGATTTCCAAGAATTTTTGGGACAGGATCCGCCTACATTATCCGAGAGAGATTTTTTAATAGAATTTTGTCTGATAATTGGTCGGGCTTTGGGGGTTTCCGAAGCGATTGACAGTTATTGGGAAGCTCAGGGAAAGTCCAACACAATTAAGTGCGGTCTCTATATATCCGAATACATCCTGCCCAAAATAAAAGAACCGGTTATTTTGGCGATGGATGAAATTGATCTTTTACTACCCTTCTCTTTTCGGGATAGTTTTTTTGGGATGTTGCGGGCCTGGTATGATAAACGAGCGGCTGATGAACAATTCAGGAAACTGAGCTTTCTATTCAGCAGCACCACCGAGCGCCACCACCTCATCAGAAATATTTATCAATCCCCTTTTAATGTAGCGAATCTCGTCGTGCTAAGGGATTTTTCTAAAGAGGAGATTGAAGAGCTTAATAAGCGGCATGGCTCGCCATTAGCATCCTCTCGGGTTGATGACTTGACAGAATTACTTGGTGGACATCCTTTTTTGACCCGACTAGCTCTGTTTAAGTTATCAAATCGGGAAATTAGTGCCGACCGTTTATTTTCCAAGGCAATCTCGACTGACGGCCCCTTCGAGGATCACCTCAACTATTATGTATGGCGGATATTTAATGACCCCGAAACAAAACGAATTATGCTTAATATTTGCCAACAGACGGATGATACGTATGACGATAACCGACATTTTCACCGGTTAAAACGGGCCGGTCTCATCAAAAAAGTGGGGCGAAAGGCTATCCCTCGCAACAATTTGTATGCTCGCTATTTCCAGGATCGTTTAACGTAATGACCGGAAAAGAATTTGTCAAGGAGAACAACGATGCCGTCGATGGACCCGATATTCGGGTGGCGGCGGAGATCGATTTGCCCCCAGAAATTAGAGACGTTCTGCGCCGGATGTTTGCCAGCTTTGAAAAGCTGGCCGTTGAGGCTGAATTTGGGGGCGGTTTTGGCGGCAGCCGCGTCTTTCGCGTCCGTCCGGTGGAGAGCGAAGGGCATATTCACCTGCCTGCTGTTGTCAAAATCGCGCCTATCGGCGTCATCCGCCAGGAGTGGGCCGCCTATCAAAATTGGGTGGCCCGAACGCTGCCCAAGGTCGCCCCGCTCGAAGACCCGCCACTGCTGCCTGTGAATGGGGCCTGGGGCGGCCTGCGCTACGCGCTGGCCGGGGCCGGCGCTTTTGAGATCCAAAGCCTGCGTGACTATTATCAAACGGCTACCCTCACCGATTTGCATTGGATTCTGGAAGAACGGCTTTTTAAGATTATGCAGAGTTGGTGGCTCCACAACCGGGCCGATCAGACATTTCAAATGCAGACGGATTATGACTCGCTGTTGCCGCCCAATTTGCTCATTAAACCGGTCGCCTCCCCCACAAGCAGGGCGTCTGTTGTCATCGACGCCAACAATTTTGATGCCTTGGGGGTCGAGGCGGGCGATCAGATTGAAGTGAGGGGGTTTATTATCGACAATGTGGAGCCGGAAGAACAGGAAGTGACCCTCAACTTACCGCCAGGTCCGTCCGATCAACGATCCGACTCCTACCGGGTCCGGCTGGTGGAGGTCACAGATTTCGAGCCGTACCAACCCGGTAATATCATCGACTCTATTCGGGGCAACGTAACGGCCACCCGGCAAGATATACTGACCGGCCTGGTCAATGAGGCCATCGGCGGAGCGATTGATCTGACCGCCGAGTCGCTACATTGGCCTGATGACTCGCCACTGCCATCCGCTTTACCCAACCCCCTGCTCCGCTGCCAACATATCTTGCGAGCCTTCCAGACGGTCAAAATCTCCAAGATTCATGGCGACTTGAATATGGCCAATATTCTGGTCGATCCGGCCACCCGCGACGTGGAATTGATCGACTTTGCCACCGTTCGCCAGGGGCACGCGCTTCACGACCTGCTCCGCCTGGAAACGGAGGTAGTGATTATGTTGATGCCGGCCGCTTTTGCCGAGGCTGGTTTGTCGGCCGAAGCTATTGGCCCTTTGTACGAGCAACTGCACCGCGTCACCTTGACCCCGGAACGAAACATCACACCCAACCTGGTCGCCGCCTCACTAAAAAAACCGTTCGAGGTTTTGCGAGTTATTCGGAAGATGGCCCGCGCCTGCCTTTTTAATCTAAATGATTGGGGAGAGTATTATCAGGGGTTGACCCTCTATCTACTGGGGGCCTTAAAATTTGGCAGCTTGAACCGTTCGCCCCTGGCCCCGCTGCCCAAACAGTTGGCTTTTCTGGGGGCGGCGATGGCCCAATATTTATTGGAGACTCCGCTGCTGCCGGAGGATCCGCCGGGGAAACTGAAAAGGCCAAAGAAGCCCATTTCCCCAGATAAAGCCTCTTCTGAGATAGAGCCGCCCTTTGGCGCGATGCGCCCCAACTCAACAATGTACATTGAACGAACGGCGGATGATTATTGCTTCAGCCAGATTAGCCAGAGTTACGCCGCAACCCTCTTTATCAAAGCATCGCGGCAAATGGGGAAAACGTCGTTGTTACATCGAACCCTTTATCGGGTCAATCAGGAGCGGCAGAAGCCATCCGCCTTTGTGGATTTACAGGAGTTTCCGAAACAATATTTTGATGATGAGGAAAACTTTCTGATCCAATTTTGTCTGTCGGTCGGCGATGATCTGGGGCTGCCGCCGGCCGTCGATCAATATTGGCAGGGTGCTCAAACCGGTAGTATTAAATGTCGGGCCTATATGTCTGACTATATTATTCCCCAGGTCAACGAACCGTTCATTTTGGCCCTCGATGAGTTGGACCGCGTTCTGGTCAGCCCATTCCGGGATAATTTTTTTGGGATGCTGCGGGCCTGGCACAATTATCGTGCCCGTGACGAGAATTTTGCCAAGTTATCGCTACTGTTGAGCAGTTCAACCGAACCTTATCTTTTTATAGATAATCCCAACCAGTCCCCCTTCAACGTGGCCGAAGTCATAACCTTGCAGGATTTTACCGGGGCGGAAGTGGCGGAACTGAACCGACGCCATCATTCGCCGCTCAATCAAGAGCAGGTCGAGGTGCTTATGGATTTGGTCGGAGGCCATCCCTTTTTAACCCGTCTGGCTCTCTACCAACTGGCCACCGGCAAGATCGACTGGGAGACTCTCCTAAGCCGAGCCATAGAAGACAACGGCCCCTTTGGCGAGAATTTGCGTTATTATCTAGCCCGCATCAACCGCAAACCTGAGTTAGGGCAAGCTTTGCGGGACATTTGCCGTCACCGGCAGTTTGCTGATAATCAGATATTTCAGCGGTTGAAAGGGGCCGGCCTGGTCAAACGAGTGGGAGGCCAGGTGGTTTTTCGCAATCAATTATACGCCCGTTATTTTGAGGAACATTTTAATGCCTGAATCTATCGACGCGACAAACAATGGTAATCCCGAAAGCAATCTTGAGCCACAAAACCCTCAAGAGGAAGCCGACAGCCACCCGGTTAAGTTTGCTGTAGGGGGCGCTGTTCAATCTCAGGCCGGAACCTATTTGGAACGTCCGGCCGACGAGGATTTATACGAAGCCTGTACAGCCACCCAATTTTCTTATGTTCTGGCCACGCGCCAAATTGGTAAAACGAGCCTGATGTATGAGACGGCCCGCCGTCTACAGGCGGAGGGCATAAGCTCCGCCGTGGTTGATCTCAACTCCATCGGCGGCGCTGCCGAGACGGATCAATGGTATCTCAGTTTTACCGATGAGTTGGCCCGCAGTATAGGCCTTAAGGCAGATATCCATAGTTGGTGGCAGACAAAAGCCCATCTGACCGTCACCCGCCGCTTTCTGCAATTTCTGCACGATGTCTTGCTTGCAGAGATCGGCGAGCCGGTGGTCATCTTTATTGATGAGATTGATATGACTCTCGGTCTGCCCTTCACCGATGACTTTTTTGCCGCCATCCGTACCCTCTACAACGAGCGGGCCAAATATCCCGATTATCAACGGTTAACGTTCGTTTTATTGGGGGTGGCCACCCCCGATGAGTTGATTAACGACGAACGGCGCACTCCTTTTAACATCGGGCGGGCCATCAACCTGCGTGATTTTACCCAAGAGGAATGTGCCCCGTTTGAGCGGGAGATCAAGCGGAAGTATCCAGATTACGATTATTTTGAACAAATTTATGCCTGGACCGAGGGCCATCCCTACTTGGTCCAGAAATTTTGCAAGGCGGTCATCGAGTGGCGGGAAACCGCCGACCCGGATCTGATAGAGACGATTCTCCAGCAATATTTTTTGGAGTCGGAGGAGCAGATGGATGACAATCTCTATTTTGTGCAAAGCCGGGTCTTGAGTGACCGGCAGGCCCGAAAAATGCTCAGGCTCTACAAGGATGTTCTGGCTGAGGAGATCATCGAGGATGATAAGAAATCGATCCCCATCAACCGGCTGAAACTATATGGTCTGGTCAAGGTCAAAAACGGCCAGTTACAGGTCCGAAATCGACTTTATGCCCGCGCCTTTGATACCGGCTGGGCTGATGAGATGTTGAGCAAAAACACCCATCAGGAGCTTGGTGTGCCGTCACGCTATCGCATTGTGCAAGAGATTGCGCGGGGCGGCTTTGCCACCATTTATCTGGCTGAGAC
>CAZWZZ010000057.1:2376-14930 GCA_964638395.1 uncultured Caldilineaceae bacterium | reverse complement strand
GACAACTGACCCTAAGCTCGGATTTTTGGGATCATTATTTTTCTGGAACTCCCTAAAAGCAAAAAGCACCCGTCCGGTGCTTTTTTGGGACAATCCCGACCAACCGCCACCTCAATGTATTTCTTCCGCCATAAAACGGTAGCCAACGCCCCGCACGGTGATGAGCCGCTTCGGTTGGCTAGGGTTAGCCTCTATTTTTTCGCGTAGCCAACGAATATGAACATCCAATGTCCTCGTATCCCCCATGTAATCAGTCTCCCAAACCAACTGCATAATTTTCTTACGGCTCAACACTTCGTCGGGATGGCTGATAAACAGATGCAGTAATTTAAATTCTTTGGGGGTCAGAGAGTGTCGTTCTCGATGACGCAAGACCTGCTGTTCATAACAATCTATAATGAGATCGGTGAATCGAATAAAACGATCTTTCTGTTGGAGGGTGACTTCTTCGATACCCTGGCTCAATTGGAGGGGAGCGTCGTCGGCGTTGATGAACGGCTCTCCTTCCTGGGGAATGATTTCCTGTTTGTTGTCTACAACCAGGCAGGGGATATTTAATTTAGTCTGATGCAAACACCGTTGAAAATCTACGAATTGCAGATGGCTGTTGCTCGGACTAAAAACGATTAAGTTGGGCCACAGATTTTTAACGGTCTCGAGAGCGGTTTCCAGGCTGTGCGCGACGGCGACCTGATGTCCTTGTCGTTGTAACTGTGGCAGTAAAGATTTGGACTGTTGCAAGTCGTTGTTTTCTACTAATAGGACTTGCAGACTCATAGATAACGATCACCTCCCTGTATTGCCCGAATGGGCAAGGGCACATTATACCTTATCCTAGAGCGTCTTGCAATCATTCTTGATAAGAAAACATCGGTTCAAACCAGACATGGGCAATCCGCGTGACTGGGAACCGGATACGGGTCTGTTCCGCCGCCCGATAGCCACAGACCCACAAAATTTGGTCGGCCTCGGTGACCAGGAGCGGAATCAGATCACGCTGTCGGGCCGGGATTTTCTGGTTAATCATAAAATCGCTGATCTTTTGGCGATGGCCGGCCAGGCCAAAGGGCGTGAAACTATCGCCCGGACGACGAGTGCGTAAAATAAGAGACTGACCAACCAGGGCGGCATCCAGATACAATGCCCAGCGCCCCGGTTGGGTCAGGCGATCTTGGTCGATCTCGGTCGGGGTTAAAAATTCAACCCGCAGCTGCCATTCGGCTTGGGGCAGGCTGGTGACACCGGGCCAGGTCACAGGAACGATAGCATCCGGGGACAACGTGGGGAAATCAGGGCGAGGGGGCGGGTCATGCTGATATTTGATCGTAAACGTGTCGTACTCGACAACCAGCAAAAGCCGGTGGGGGAGCGTCACCTGTTTATTGCCCCGGCCCTGTTCGAGCAGGGTGACCATCTGGTCGATGTGACCAAAGTCGAGGTCGCGCAGGTTATCCTCTAGTTCATACACGGCTCGCCGCAGGGCTAACCGTTTCAGGGCCAGAGGCAAGTCGAGCCAGCCTTGCTTATCAAAAATAACGTTGACCGCTTCCACCCGGCGGGTAATCATCGGCCAGACCCGGTCGAGTTGGTCACTCAACCACTCGAAATCGGCCGCCGCAATGTTAGCCGTGCGCTGCAAGACCTGGCGAATATTGGGGTTGAACGTTTCCAGGTAGGGCAGTAACTCGTGGCGCAAGCGGTTGCGAAAGAAGGTTGTATCCTGATTTGAAGGATCGGATCGGAGTGAGAGTTTATGCCGGTGACAGTAAGCCTCGATATCGGGCCGGGATATTTCCAGCAGAGGCCGAATGAGGGTGGGCGCAGGGCCGGGCGGAGAGAAATCATGACCGAGTGGCAACCTGTCCATCGCGGTGGCCGGGGCCATCCCCCGCAATCCGCTCAGCCCGGTTCCCCGCAGGAAGTGCATCAATACCGTCTCGGCCTGGTCATCGGCATGATGTCCCACGGCCACTTTATTGGCTCCGGCCTCCACCGCCACGCGCCACAAAAATTGGTAACGCCGGTAACGGGCCATCGCTTCGAGCGAAGTTTTGTGGTCAGCCGCCGCCCGGCTCACATCCTGCCGGTCACTGACATAGGCCAGGCCCCAGGCCAGCGCCGTCTGGCGGACAAATTGCTCATCGGCTCCCGCCTCCGGTCTGAGTTGGTGGTTGAGGTGAGCCACGATGAGGCGTAAATCCAAAGAGGCCGCCATATTTTTCAAGAGATGGAGTAGACATACCGAGTCGGCCCCCCCGGAGACGCCGACGACAACCGCCTCGCCGGGCGTAAGCAGGTGGTAATCCCGGCAAAATGTGGCCACCCGCTCCGGCAGAGACGACGTCAACGATTGCCCTCGACTGCTTGGCCTTCGGCAGTCACCGGGCTGCCCAGGTTAGCCTGAACCATCTCTTCCATGTGGCGTGCGTGCAGGTTGTTGAGGAAGGTATCCCGCAATGTTTCATCCGATAAAGCATCGAGCAGCCGCTTTTGGAGCTTTTGGGCATAGGAAATAGCATCCCGCGAGGCGGGATCATTGCCCGATTTGTGATAGATGTAAGATTTTTGGATCTGGATCAGATATTGGCTCAACCGGCTGTCGCTCGTTTCGGCCATTTCCGAAGCGTCGATCAACACATCCAGCGCGGCATCATACCGTTGGTGTCCGATGTGGGCCAGTGAGCGCACCCACAAACCGCGAATGACAAATTCTCTGAGGTGACAACTTCTGGCCAGAGTCAAAAGTTGTTCGGCGCTGCTCTCCGCTTGATCCCATTGATTTTGATCGACGTAGGCACGGCTCAATTGATAGAGGATCATCGTTTCATCAACTTTCAGACCGAGGTTGTGGGCCGTTGGTAAGATGTCGGCCAGAATCTCGGCCGCTTCTCGGGAGCGTTTTATATGGCGGTAGGCCGTGCCCAACATATATTTAGCGCGCAGTTCATAGAGCGGCGAGCCAAGCCCCTGAGCAATATCCAGGGCTTGTTGAGCCTGTTTCAGCCCCTCCTCGATATGGCCGACATTCAAGTTGTAGTAGCTTTGCCAGATCAGCCCCAAAATTTGGGAGGATTTTAACTTTTGTTGATTGGCCAGCCGCAAGCCTTCGGTTAAATTCTCGGCTGCCGTGCCCAACTCCCCCTGATACATCTGGCCGAACGCCAGATAATATTTGATCGTCGGAATCTGGTACAGATCGCCCGATTTTCTGTAAAATTCTAACACTTCGTCGGCGGTTTTAGCCGCCCCTTCGTACTGCCCTAGGAGCGTTTGGGCTACCATCATCGACGTCAGGGAACTCATCAAGCCGGTGCGGAAGCCCAGGCGGCGGCGAACCTGGACGATTTCACGCTGATAATGGGCCAGGCTGTCTTCCATCTGCCCTTGTTCGATCATAATCTTGGCCAGACCATCTTCGGCCTCGATACGCCGGGCTTCATCTTTCAACGTTACGCTAATGTCGCGGGCTTCTCCATACGATTTAGCACCCTCGTCCAGTTGCCCCATCTGGAGATGGAAGTTGCCCAGTTGGTTGAGCGTATCGGCAATCCCTTCTTCATCCCCGATGCGCCGGGCCACCTTCAAGGCATCCCGGAAAAACATTGCGGCTCGCGAGAAATCGTAATGGCTGGTTTGCAACGAGCCGATGCCATTCAACGCCCGCATTTCGGCGGCATCATCCTTTAATTCTTTAGCCAGGGCCAACATGGCCTCGTAATCGGCAATGGCCCCCTGCGGCTCGCCGAGGCGCGTCCGTATTTTGGCCCGCCCCTCATAGATGCTCATCACCGCCGTCTGGTCCGCCTCGCCCTCGATGCGGTCGGCTACCTCCAGGGCTTTGCTGTAAAAGTTGGCCGCTTCTTGGTTGGCAAAGGATTGAATGGCCGCCTCCGCCGCCCGCTGTAAATAGCGCATCGCCCGGGGCCACGTTTCGCTCTTGTAATAATGCTCGGCCACAATCGGGGCATACTCCTCGCCCAACATCCAGAACACATTGAAGGCCATAAAATCGGCGATTTTTTTGTGAATGGCCTTGCGCTGTTGGTAGAGGAGGCTGTTATACACAATTTCGTGAGTCAGCACGTGTTTGAACATATATTCCGGTTCGGGGTCGTGCTTGACCACCTCGATCAAATCGGCCGCTTCGGCCTTGTTCAGGGCCTCATCTAGAATCTCTTCCGGTTTATCAACGACCGCTTTCAGGATGTAGCGGGGAAAACGGCGGTCGATAACCGAGGCAATCTGAATCGTCTCCTTCACTTCCGGCTCCAGTCGATCAATCCGGGCGATCAAAACCCCCTGTAACGTGTTGGGGATGTCGATCTCGGTCGCCGAGCGGGTGATCTGCCAATGACCATCCTCGGCGTGGACGATGGACCCTTCTTCGATCAGGCTCCGTAAAATCTCTTCCAAAAAGAGGGGATTTCCCTCAGCCCGGCTCAAAATGAGATGCTCGATCTCTTCCGGCATCTGATCGATTTTGAGTTGGTATTTAATCAACTGCCGGCTTTCCGAGTCGGTCAGGGGCCACAGGGTCAGATCGGTGAAATTGTCCGGGTAATCCTGATTGGTCCGGGTTTTGACGTTCCAAAAGGTAGACTCCCGGTCGGGCCGGGTGACACACACCATCAGGATCGGTTTGTAAATGGTCAGGCTAAAGAGATATTCGATCAGATCGACAGAACTGGAGTCGGCCCAATGCAGATCCTCGAAGACGAGAATGATTGGTTGTTGGGCGGCCAGGGCTTCGACCCACTCACCCATGGCCACAAAGGTGCGTTGCTGTAAAATCTGGGGATCATTGAGCGGTAAATCCGTTTTCTGCTCCTCATCCAGGGCGATCCCCAACAGCGTGGCCAGATATGGAACCACTTCATTCTGGCGGGTATTAAAGAGCTTCTCCCCCATCGCTTCGAGGCGTAGTTTAACCAGTGTATCATCAGAGTTTTCGGGGAGATCGAGGTAGCTGTGCAGAATATCGACGAACAGCCGGTTTTTGAAGGATTGGCGATAGGACAGACTTTGCCCAAAGAGCCACAGGGGGGGCGTTCTCGTCAGGGTCTCTTTGGTCGCCTGTTTGCGAAATTCCGAGATGAGGCGCGATTTCCCCAACCCGGCCTCGCTGGTTACCGTTACGATGCCCCCCTGACCCTCTCGGAGCTTGTTGTGCTGCTTGACCAGAATATCAAGCTCATACTCCCGCCCCAGAATCGGCGCTTCGGGCGGTTTGATGTGCCCGCTTTTGTTGATACCCAACAGACGATAGACGTTCAATGGCTCCCGCTTGCCTTTGACCTTGATCGGCTCCAACTCCTCCACCTCAAACAGGTGGCGGGTCAGGTTGTAGGTCCCTTCACTGAGCAAAAACTCGCCCCGTTCCGAAACCCCCTCCAGCCGGGCGGCCACATTGACAGCATCCCCCATCACGGTGTAGGAGCGGGTCCGCTCCGTGCCGAAATAACCGGCGATGACCGTGCCGGTGCTGATGCCGCCGTGGATGCCCAGCGGTTCCGGCAGGGGCATCGGCGGATCGTTGTTGAACGCTTCCAGTCGCTCCTGCATACTCAGCACGGCCCGCAGCGCCCGCTCCGGGTCATCTTCGTGGGCCTTCGGTGCCCCGAAAACGGCCATGATTTCGTCGCCGATATATTTGTCGATGTAGCCATCAAATTCATAGATGGCCTCGCTCAGGGTTTGCAGCAGCAGGTTAATCAACCGCACTACCGATTCGACCTCGCTGGGCGTCTTCGCCGCGTCGTTGAGGGCCGTAAACCCGGAGATGTCTGCAAAAATAATGGTTACTTGTTTGCGTTCGCCTTCAAGTGAGGAATCAATCATAATGATGTCGCTGTCTTATATAATTTTTTGATGATAGGCTTTTTAACATGATGCCTTTCGATGATATTACATTCCTCAAAATATGTCAACGGCCCAATGCTACTATAATTGTTAAAGTTTGAAGGATTCTCACAACACCGCAGCGATGACGAAGGGCAGCGTCACCACCGATAGCAGGGTCGATAGTAAAATAGTACTGCTAACCAGTTGGGAATCGCCGTTGAATTCGACGGCAAAAATCCCGGAGATGACGGCGCTGGGCATCGCCGCCTGGACGATAGTTACCTGATAGGTAGCCCCTTCCAGCCCTAAAAAGCGACCCACGATAAAACCGATGGCCGCCCCACCGAGGAGCCGCAGCAGGGAGGCCCCGACCATCACCCGCCATTTGCCGCCGCGCAGCGACACCCGCGACACCTGAATGCCCAGCATAACCAACATCAACGGCACGGCAGCATCCCCCAACAGCCCCGTGACCCGCATAATAATGCCCGGAACCGGCCACTGGCCCAAATTAATGGCCAGGCCCAGCCCAGCCGCATAGGGCAACGGCAATTTGAGGATGTTCGTTAGCGAGCTGGCCAGGGAAGCCTGGCCCGACGAAGCGACGAAGATGCCGACGGTGTAGGCATAGATCGCCCCCAGCACGCCGATGATAATGGCCCGCTCCAGGCCGGGTTGGCCAAAAGCAAATTCGTTGAGGGGGATGCCATAGTTGGCTACGTTAATTAGCGCCACGGAGAGAATAAAGGCGCTGCTGGTCAGCCGATCCAGGCCCAGCCAGCGGGCGATGAGCCAGGCTAGGAGCGTAATCAGGCCACTCGACAGAAAGTAGGCCAGGGCCAGCCCGGCCAGTTCCCGGCTGTCGATGGTGGCGTTGGCAATCCCAAAAAAAGCCAGCGCGGGGCTGGCCAGATAGATGATGATTTGGGACAGGCTGCGAGCTTCGATGATCCGGGTTCGGTCCACCACCGCCCCCAACCCGGCTACCAGAATAATCGGGGTGATGATGGTGATGATGATTTCGATGATTTGCATAAAAAATAAGAGACTGTTTTAAAAGTGTGAGCGGCTAGACTTCGGAGGTCTCCAAAGTGATTTGGGTTGTAAAATGCGTTACAAATGAGCTGATTCTACCTCGGAAAATTGCTTTCAAGACCTCCGAAGTCTCCTGTAAAACAGCTTCTAAGGGGATTATAACATACCCTACTAACCATTAACAAACCTCAAGATGAGGACGGGGGATAAATTAGCAATTCGATTTCTGGTTGCACAAAACTTACGCTAGTGATATTTATCACCTATAATTAGTGACATTTGTCACTAGGCAAGATCAATTTAATGTGTTAGACTCCTTCTCAGGTGGAGCGTCACCCCTCGTATCCACCCAGTCGTAGGGGAAGCTGTCCCCCAGCGACCCCATGACGACCTGCTTTTTCCCTCCTTAGTGGGAGCCGGGAGCAATCCCGGCTCTTCTTTTTTATTTGAGGAGACAGTGTTCTATGAACACTTTACGAGTCACAGTCTGGAATGAGTTTAGACACGAAAAAATACACGAGGCCGTTCGAGCCATTTACCCGGACGGCATACACACGGTCATAGCCGGGTTTCTGACCGAGGCCGGCTTCGCGGTGGGCACGGCCACGTTGGATGACCCGGACCACGGCTTGAGCGAGGCGGTGCTGGCCAAGACGGATGTCCTGATTTGGTGGGGGCATATGGCCCACGGCGAGGTGGCCGACGAGGTGGTGGAGCGGGTGCAGGCGCGGGTGTTGGCCGGTATGGGCTTGATCGTACTTCACTCCGGGCATCACGCCAAAATATTCAAGCGATTGATGGGCACGACCTGTAGCCTGCGTTGGCGAGAGGCGGGCGAAAAAGAACGGCTGTGGGTCGTCAATCCAGCCCATCCGATTGCAGCCGGACTTGAGCCTTACTTCGAGGTCCCCGCTGCCGAGATGTATGGCGAACATTTCGACATTCCTACCCCGGATGAGTTGGTGTTAATCAGTTGGTTTCAGGGGGGGGAAGTGTTCCGTAGCGGCTGCTGCTTCTATCGGGGGCGGGGCAAGATTTTCTATTTCCGTCCCGGTCACGAAACCCACCCCATCTATTACCAGCCGGAGGTGCAGCAGATCATCATCAACGGCGTCAAATGGGCGGGGCCAAGCGACGGCCCGGCGTTTGCCTATGCCGGGGGTCGGGCGATTCATATGAAAGAGCCGCTAGAGCCACTGGGGTGACTCAGCCCAGATCAACCGTATCGGGCGGGCGCAGGCGCATGGCCAGGTCGCGGAGTTGAATAAAACTGATCGGCTTAATCAGCACCAGATCAACATCCTGGCGCAACATATCGGCAGTGGCCGGATCGGCAGTGGCCAGGATGACTCGCGTTTTGGTCAACCGGTCATCCGCCCGAATGTGTCCCAGGATTTTTTTACCGGAGATATAGGGCAGATGTAAATCTAAGATAACGATGTTCGGGACGGTTTCCCCCAGCCGAACCAACGCTGCACCCCCATCCTCGATCATTTCCGTCTCAAAATCGGCCTGGCGTAACGCCTCGGAAAAAATAAGGAGCTGCTGAGTATCATCTTCAATAATCAGAGCTAATGGTTTTTTGGGAGTCATCAGGCAGGCTCCTGAATATGTTCTAAAGGCAAAGTAACGGTGAAGGCGCTGCCCTGACCGGGCCGGCTCTCCAGGCCGATCTGGCCGGCCATCAATTGGGTCAGTTGTTTGACGATGGCCAGACCGAGGCCGGTGCCGCCATGTTTCCGGGTAATCGAGCCATCCACCTGACCAAACGGCTCAAAGATGCGCTCCTGAGCATCGAAAGGGATGCCGGGACCGGTATCGGCCACCTGCATGGCCCAGTGAGCCTCTGTCGGACAGAAGATGCGGATGGCGACCTGACCGCTCTCGGTGAATTTGATGGCATTGCTAACCAGGTTGACCAAAATCTGTTGGACCCGAACGGGGTCGCCGGACAGCTCAACCGGGACATCGGCGGCAATATCCATCACCAGGGTTAATCCTTTCTGCTCGGCCAGTAGCCCCAATTTAGCCACGGTGTCCTCGACTATGACAGAAGGCGACAGGCGGCTAACATCGAGGCTCAGTTGGTGGGCCTCAAAGCGAGATTGGTCGAGCAGTTGATTGACCAGACTGGTCAGGTAATTGGTACTGTCGATGATTTTGGCGGCGACTTCGGCCTGCTGCGACGACACTGGCCCGTATACGCCCACCTGAAGCATCTCGGTGAAGCCCAGAATCGCCCCCATCGGCGTTCGCAGTTCGTGGCTGACTTTGGCCAACAACTCCGACTTGAAGCGGCTGGCGGCCAGGGCCTCATCACGAGTGGTGATCAGAGCTTCTTCCGTTTCTCGCCGCTTGGTTATCTCCGCCGTCAGGTCGGTATTGGCCTGTACCAGTTCGATGGTTCGCTGCTCGACCCGCGCCTCCAATTCAGCATTGGTTTGCTGTAATTCGTTTTGTAGATTGGCAAAGAGACGGGATTGGGCCATCAGGAGAGTGTAGACATCCAAGAGACGATAGGTTTTGGGTTCCAATTCAACCACAATTGGCTCATATACAAACATAGGCGGGCGGCTCAAGGCCAATCGTAAGGCTTCGGGGATTGGCGTCGTCGCTGCCAGACACAGCAGATTAAGCTGAAAATCTTTCAACATCAGGTGGATGGGGCGGCGCAAATAGACAGCGATTCCGTACAGTTGGCCCAATTTTTCGTAAAATTTGCGGCGGGAGATAACGCCCACGGCCACGTCATTCTCGGTGATAATCACCCCCGGCAAAGTGACGTGACGCCGTAATATTTTCTCGACCTCAATGACGATGGCGCTAATGTCAACCTGGAAGGCATACACCGGCAGATCGACCAGGCGTGAGTCCATTGTCAACTGTATTTGCTCTAGCCGGGCGATAGAGGAGAGCGTAGTTGGGGGGGAAGCCGGTTCAATTTGTCCGTTGACGCCGCGCTCCACAGCCGGGGGTGGCAACACCTGGGACCGCCGTTTGTTTTTGGGTAAACCTGTTCGTATTTCGGTTAAGAGACGTCGAACAAAATGGGAGACTTCTTCCTCGTGGAGTAGGGGATCTAAGGTTTGGGCTAACGCCGCCACTTCCGCCTCGGGATTGGGATGAGGCGACTCTGTCCCCCAACGGGCGTGGCCATTGTTAGGCTGGTTGAAAAATTGGCGCAGGGGGGCCGTTGTGCCCGTTTCACAGGCCGCCACAACCCCTCGCAGAAGTTTGCGGGCCGCCGCTTTCCGGCGGTGGGGCGAAAAATGATGATAGGCGGCATCTTGTTCAACCAAATATTGGGCATACGTTGCCATCAGGGTAGCCATATTCAACGTTATCAGATTGGCAAACGCTCGTCGGCTCGTCATCTAATGTCCCTCTTGGTTAACAGCAGGTTTGTTAATCTTTCGACCATTGCCGCATCGACAATATTCGGAAAATGACCAGCCCAATCGCCGCAAAAAGCGCGGAGATGGTGGCGATGAACATAATGATGTATGTAACATTATTCAGAGCGACTAACAAAAGACTTTTGTCGCCTTGGCTGAAAACAGGCATGGCCAGGGTACAGAGCGCAATCATCAAGCCGATAACGCCGCCGTGAATAGCCGGGTGGGTTATTAAACGTCCCCAGTAGCTCTCTTTGGCAGAAACCGGCTCTTGATAATCCGGCCCGGCTTCAACGATCATAGCGGTTTCGATGAAGTGGGTGATCGCCCGGTCGAAATCAGGTAAAGAATGGGGCTGCGGATAAAGGTGGGTGGCCTCTACCCAATACCACCCCTCAGACAAGGTCTCCATTTTGTCACTATCATCCATACAAAAGATAGGAATCTGCCGCCGGCCGTCGGAATAAAAATATCGCCTGACCCGCTCCGGCAAACTACAGCTCAAAGGGGCGTTGCCAAAATCGAGCGGCTGTTCAACCGTCAACCACTGCCTGACCGCTGTTCGTAAATCCTCCAACGACTCTCCATAAACAACCACATGTTGTTCCAATCTCTCGCCTAGCCATAGGTCGGTTTGCCATCGTTTGGGTATTGTCACGCTTCCGTCTCCTGAAAAATTTCGATACGTTTTTAAGCTCCGACCAGTTTTTGCTATTTTTTTCAGGTAAATAGCTTAATCGTTTCTATCAAAGAAATCATTAGCCGACTGTTAAAATCTTGTTAAACACCTGTTAATTTTATTTAATAACGATCAGGACTTAGGCAACTGATCTTGTGCAGCGTTAACCATATCCGTGAGTTTATGCTATAATCCCCGGCACGAGATAAACGGACGTAATCCACTACGTTCGACAGCCTAATGGTGAACCAATTGAAAAAAATTCAGCTTTATGCGACCGGTTTACTGATCGCTCTGTTGATCTTAACCGCCTGTGACAGCGCCGCTGCCTTTGAGCGGGGAAGAGAAACAGGTATGAAAAATGACCTCAGCGCCGCGCCCGCGCCGACCCACACCGTGGCCATCGTCACCTTTGCCGAGGCTACGGCCACACCCCGGCCACCGACAGCCACAGCCACGCCCGCTCCCACCGCCACCCCAACCCCCACGCCGACCCCGCGCCATCCTTTGATGATCGAGGTGATGCGGGAACAGAGCTACCCCGGCAGCGAGATCACCATCGAGCAGACCCTCGACCCCGGCGATAATTATGATCGGTACATCGCCTCCTACATTTCCGAGGGGCACAAAATCTTCGCCCTCCTGACTATTCCTCAGGGCGAGCGACCGGAGAGCGGCTGGCCGGTCATCATCTTCAACCACGGCTACATCCCGCCCGAGCAATACAGGACCACCGAGCGATACGTGGCTTACGTCGATGGCTTTGCCCGGAATGGCTACATCGTCTTCCGCTCCGACTATCGCGGCCACGGCAACTCCGAAGGGGAGGCCACCGGCGGCTACGGTTCCCCGGCCTACACCGCCGATGTGCTGAACGGCGTGGCTTCGATGCAGCAGTACCCGGAGGCCGACCCCGACCGCATTGGCATGTGGGGTCATTCGATGGGTGGTCACATCACCCTGCGGGCGATGGTCGTCAGCCGCGACATCAAAGCCGGGGTCATCTGGGCCGGGGTGGTCGCTCCCTATCCTAACCTCTTTCAGCGCAGCCCCCGCCTCGATGAGAACGGCCACACCCCCACGCCCGACCCGACCAGTCGCCGGGGACGGTGGCGGCGGGAGATGCTGGCCCGCTACGGCCCGCCGGAAGAGAACCCGGAATTTTGGGCCGCGATTTCGCCCAACAGTTACCTGATCGACCTGTCCGGGCCGATTCAACTGCATCACGGCACAGCCGACGACTCCGTGCCGGTGGCCGCCTCGGAGGTTCTCAATGGCCAACTGCTTGATCTCGGCTGGCCCGTCGAGATGTACACCTACGACGGCGACAACCACAACCTGTCCGTCAATTTCAACAGGGCTATGGAGCGTTCGCTCCAATTTTTCGAGACCAACGTCAAAGAAGCCGGGGGCGTTTGATGCGTACCCCCTCCCACTTTCTGATGACGCTGGCGATCAAACAAATCCGCACCAGGCGGGGCGATACCGCCTATAAATCTGCCGATTAGCGGCAGTCTCTTTTGCCGCTCTTCCGCTCCTCACGTACAATAGATCGCTGCGAAATCAGAACGATGGGAACATTTTTTTTATGAAACCTAAGTATT
>CAZWZZ010000057.1:0-2276 GCA_964638395.1 uncultured Caldilineaceae bacterium | reverse complement strand
AGATCGCTGCGAAATCAGAACGATGGGAACATTTTTTTTATGAAACCTAAGTATTCACCGATTATCACCCTAACGACCGACTTTGGCAGGCAGGATGGCTACGTCGGCACGATGCAGGGGGTCATTCTGAGCATTTGCCCGGAGGCCACCCTGACCGATTTAACGCACCAGGTCCCGCCCCAGGATATTCAGACGGCGGCCTTTATTTTGTACCAATCCTTCGCCTACTACCCGCCCCACACCGTCCACTGCGTCGTGATCGATCCCGGTGTGGGCAGCAAACGCCGGGCCGTGGCCATTAGCACGGATCGAGGCATCTTCGTTGGGCCGGACAACGGCGTCTTCAGCCTGCTTTTAACCCTGGCCGAGGTCAATGTGCATGAAGCCGTGACCCTGACCAATCCGGTCTATCAACTGGAAAAGGTTAGCGCCACCTTTCACGGGCGAGACATCTTTGCCCCGGCTGCGGCCCATATTGCAGCCGGTGTTCCCCTGCGTGAGTTTGGGCCGTCGGCCATCAACCTGGTCCGTCTGGAGTCGGTGTCGAGGTCCGATCCCGGTCAGGCCCACGTCATCCACATCGACCACTTCGGTAATCTGGTGTTAAACATCACCGCCCAAGACATCAATGACCCGGAAACGGTCATTTTCAAGGTCGGCGGCCGGAGCATTGAGTCGCTGCGGCAGACGTTCACTGATGTAGCCGAGGGGAAGCCGTTGGCCTATGTGGGCAGCATTCGGGATCATATCGAAATTGCCATTCGTAACGGCAATGCGGCTCGCACGTTGGGGGTTTGTCAGGGTGATGTAGTCAGTATAGAGGACGCTTGATTGTTATGGAATCTTTTGTGATCGAAGGAAAATCGCCACTCAACGGCGTGGTGACGCCTAGCGGCAATAAAAACGCGGCCTTTCCGTTAATTGCTGCCGCCTTACTAACCGATGAGCCGGTCACGCTGCACAATCTGCCCAACATCGGCGATGTGCGGACGATGCTCAATATCGTTGAAGATTTAGGCGTCGAAGTCACCCGCCACGACGCCCACAACGCTACCCTGCGAGCGGGCAGCCTGCGTAAGGTCACGCCCGACCCGACCCGCTTCGCCAAAATGCGAGGGGCGCTGGTGTTGATGGGGGCGCTTTTGGCCAGAGAGGGGGAAGTCAACCTCAGCCAACCCGGCGGCGACCAGATCGGACGGCGGCGGGTCGATACCCACATTATGGCCCTGACTGCGCTGGGGGCACGCTTTGAATACAACGGTAACTTTGTCTTAAAGGCCGACCGCTTGCAGGGGCAGGACATCCTGCTCGAAGAGGCCAGCGTCACGGCCACCGAAAATGCGATCATGGCCGCCGTACTGGCCGAGGGTACGACCATTATCCGCAACGCCGCCTCCGAACCCCACGTCCAGGATTTGTGTCTGATGCTCAAGCAGATGGGGGCCGAGATTCAGGGTCTCGGCTCCAATGTGTTGATTATCCACGGCGTCGGTTCGCTGCGAGGGGCGGAATTTACCCTCAGTTCCGATTATCTGGAGGTGGGCAGTTTTCTGGCCCTGGCCTCTGTGACCGAGGGGGAAGTGTTAATCAGGAACGCCTGCCCGGAGCATCTGCGGATGACGTTAATGGTTTATGAACGGTTAGGAATTGTCCCGGAGGTACGCGGGCAGGATTTGTTTTTGTCTAACGATCAGCTTATGGTGGTGATGCCCGACATCGGCAACGCCATCCCCAAAATCGACGACGCGCCCTGGCCGGCCTTCCCAGCCGATATGATGAGCGTGACCCTGGTTGCGGCCACCCAGGCTACCGGCACGGTTCTCTTCCACGAGAAAATGTATGAGAGCCGCCTCTATTTCGTAGATCGGCTAATTAGCATGGGCGCTCGCATCGTGCTGTGTGACCCGCACCGGGCGGTGGTGCAAGGCCCCAGCACCCTGCGCGGGGACCAACAGGGCATCTCCAGCCCCGACATTCGGGCCGGGATTGCTTTGTTAATTGCTGCGCTGTGTGCCGAGGGGCAAACGGTCATCCACAACATTGGGCAGATTGATCGAGGCTATGAAAATATCGAGGGGAAATTGCTGGCATTGGGGGCGAAGATTAAGCGGATCAAAGAGTGAGGTTCGGTCCTAAAACGTAAGGCGTAATTTTTACGTTTTACGCCTTACGTTTTTCGTTTTACGCTTTTTCCGCCTCAGCCACCAACTCTTCGTAGAGCGCGACGGCATTGGCCCGGTGTAAATCTTGAACCAGGCCATTGAGGGGGATACGGC
>CAZWZZ010000056.1:0-14957 GCA_964638395.1 uncultured Caldilineaceae bacterium | reverse complement strand
TCGCGGGTGTGTTGCACCGGCTGCGGGGTATGGGGGCCTTTGCCCTCTGGGATGACTCCCGGCAGCAGCTTTTTTTGGCCCGCGATCGGTTCGGTATCAAACCCCTCTATTACGCCGAGTGGCAGGGGCGGCTCTATTTTGCCTCCGAAATCAGGGCGATTTTGGCCCGGTCCGGCTTTCCCCGCCACATCAACCTGGCCGCTCTGGAAGCGATGCTGACGGTAGGCTTTGTGCCCGGCCCGGCCACGATGTTTGAGGGCATCTACAAAGTACCGCCGGGCCATTTTCTGTTGGCCCGCGACGGCTCCTTCCGGATCGAACCCTATTGGCAGCTTGATTATCAGCCCGATCCTCACCTGCGTGAAGCGGAGGCGGTGGAGACATTTCTGGCCCTGCTGCGGGAGGCGGTCCAACTCCGGCTAATGAGCGAAGTGCCGCTGGGGGCGCTCCTGTCCGGCGGTCTCGATTCGGGGACGCTGGTGGCCCTGGCCAACGAACGGGAGGCCGGTAACAGGGCCGCCCCCCTCAAAACCGTCTCCATCGGCTTCGAGCAGCCCGGCTATAACGAAGCCAGCCTGGCCCACCACCTGGCCGAGATCATCGGCACGGCCCATCAGCCCGTCACCTTTTCGGCGGCTGATTTCGAGTTGTACCCGACGGTCTTGGAGCATCTCGAAGAGCCGCAAGCCTCGGCCACCGCCGTGCCGATCTACAAATTGTACCAGGCTTGCCGCGAGGCCGGGTTAACCGTGGTCTTGACCGGCGAGGGGGCGGATGAATTGCTGGGCGGCTACTTCTGGCATCGGGGGGATGCCCTGGTGCGGCCTTTGCTGCGGCTGCCCGGCCCCCTGCGGCGCTGGCTGGCCGCCTCCCCCCTGCCGATGTCGGCCCCGGCCCGGCGCGTCCTACAGCGAGGGGCCGCAGACATCGCCAGCCGCTACCGGGATTGGCTGGCGGTCGGCGAGGCGGTGTATCAGCCCCGGCTGCTGTCGGCGGCGGTCAGACACGCCTTGGCTCAAAACGGCGGGGCCGATTTTTTATCACAGTGGACAGCCTCCCTCTCGCCTGACGCCCATCCCCTGCACCAGATGTTACAGGTGGAGGCCCGGACGCGCATGGTTGATTTCATCAACTTCGAGGTGGACAAAATGAGTATGGCCCACTCTGTCGAAGCGCGGGTTCCCTTTTTGGATCACAAGTTATGGGAATTTTGCGCCACGCTGCCGGCCCATTACAAGCTGAAACGGGGCGTGGAAAAGCATCTGCTGCGCCAGGCCACCCGCTCCCTCCTGCCCGATGAGACCCGCACCCGCCGCAAGAAAGGACTGGCCGCGCCCTACGCCGCCTGGCTGCGAACCGAACGGCTGCCGGATTGGGTCGAGACGGCTCTCTCTCCCCAGGCCCTCGCCGGGACGGGGCTGTTCAATCCCGAAACCGTCCTCGCCCTGCGCCAGGCCCACCGGGCCGGACAGCCCCATCTGGGGCCGCTGTTGATGGGTGTCCTGAGTACCCAGCTCTGGGTTGATCGGTTTGGGGTAGGGCCGGGCTGACTCCTACAGGACTTACGCAGACCGCATCCTGAGTAGGCGATAGCTGTATCGAAGGGTGCGTTTTGCGGCAGACCGCATCCTGAGTAGGCGATAGCTGTATCGAAGGGTGCGTTTTGCGGCAGACCGCATCCCCCGATACGCCTCTACAAGGTACTCGGGATGCAGGCCGCGTAAGTCCTGTCTTAATGAGAACCTAGCCCTATCGACCTATTTTCATTCCGTCCGCTGCAAACTTATACTGTCTTTACAATGCCACCCACCCTCTTTTAACCTCAATTTTACTGACAACTGTATCTGACTCTATGACCCGACTCAACCGATTCTCACTTTTGTTAAGTTTCCTGCTTCTGTTCATCAGCCTGGGGGCCAGCCTGATGCTGGTTAGTCCGCTCGAAGCGGATCCGATCATCACCGCGACCAAAACGGATGCCCTGGCCGTGGACGGCGACAATGATGGCGACGGCCAGGCCGACCCCGGCGACACCCTCGAATATACGGTAATAATCACCAATAGCGGTATAACCTCGGCCACCAATGTTGTCTTCAGCGATACCATCGACAGCAACACCACCCTGGTCGAGTTCAATCTGGCCGGCAGCGATTTTCCGACGTCAGGATCGGCTTGGGCCGATATGTCTGCGGCTCGCCCGGTCGGCCTGGCCAGCCCCCTGCGGAGCGGCGAGACAGTCAATATTGATGTGGGCACGCTGGATGTCGATGAGGTGGTGACGATTACCATCCGGGTGACGATTGATACCCCGGCCACTGCCGCCGATTTGTTCGGCCAGGTTTGCAATCAGGGGAAAGTCGCCGGCACCGGTTTTAGCGATGTCCTAACTGACGACCCGGACACGGGCACGGCGGATGATGCTACTTGTACGCCGTTGGATCGGGGGACGATTGTCATCCGCAAAGATGCTGTCCCCGATAGCACGCTGGCCGATTTTAACTTTAGCGTCAGCGGGGGGCTTTCTCCGACCGATTTTGATCTTGATGATGATACCAACGGCACGCTCCCCAATGAGCAAATCTTCACCACTGTAGCCTCCGGTCAATACACCGTCACGGAAAGTAATCCCCAAAACCAGGGCTTTACTCTGGCCGACATCGTTTGTGAGGAAGGCCCGGCTAACATAATTTCTAGTGTCGTCGATATCGGCAACCGGAAGGCAACGATCAATCTGGATGCCGGGGAGACAATCACCTGTACCTTCACCAACGAAAAATTCGGTTCGATTACCGTCGAGAAACAGGTGGTTGGTTCAGCACCTGGGGACAATTGGGTCTTTGTCTCGAACATCCCTCAGTTTGAGGATTTCACATTGACAGAGAACGGTAGTCAAGGCTTCCTCAAGCTACAACCCGGCCTCTATGCTATCACCGAAACGCTTCAGAGCAATTACAATGCACAAGTCTGGTGTGACAGCGGCGACAGCGGCAGCCACAGCGTCACGGTCGATCTCCAGCCGGGGCTGGATGTGGCCTGCACCTTCACCAATACCCACAAAACCGGCCAGTTGACGCTGGTCAAAGATTTGGCCCCGGCGGGGGACTCCGGGCGGTTCAATCTCCGGATCGACGGTAATACGCTCGCAGCCGACGTTGGCGATGGCGGCTCAACCGGGCCGGTGGCCGTTGAAATCGGCAGCCACACCGTCGGCGAGACGGCGGGAACCGGAACTGTTTTGGCCGATTACGGCAGCAGTATTGAGTGTCGCTCGAATGAGGGCCAGGTGGTAGCCAGCGCCAATGACGTCGGACCGCTCGAGGTGACGGTCGAGGAGAATGACGACATCGTCTGTACCATCACCAACATCAAAAATCCGGGGCGGGTGGTCATCGCCACGGAGACTGTTCAACCCCATCCCCAAAATTTTACCTTCACCACCACCCTGCCGGTTGGCACATTTACCCTGGATGATCCGGCTGTGGATGATATGGATGGAGTAACCGATCTGATGACGTACACGGTTCTCCCGGACACGGTCTACACCATCACCGAAACGGACCCCACCCCTTACGGCTTTCAGTTGACCGGACTGGTTTGCGTCGAGACGGACATCGACAACTCTACAGCCGATGTCGATAATCGGACGGCCACGCTGCGGATGGAGGCGAATGAAACAGTGACCTGCACCTTCACCAATACGGCCCAGGCGGGGACGCTGCGCCTGACCAAAATAGCCGCGCCGCCGGTCGGTACCGATTTCGGTTTCACCTCGACCCTGCCCGGCTACGGGACGTTTACGCTGGATCAGGCCGACCCGGATGATGGTGATGCTGTTACCGAGACGCTAACCGTGTCCGGCCTTGATTTTGGGGTGTACACCGTCACCGAAGAGATCGCAGCCGATTTCGAACTGGTTGACGTTGTCTGCGATGATGCCGCCAGCTTGTCCCCCAGCGTCGGGCAGGTCATCAGCCGGACGGCGATTGTGCATCTTGATCCGGGGGAGACAGTTACCTGTCGGTTTCGCAACAATGGCCAGGGAGCTGTTTATCTGCCGTTGATTGTCAAAGGTGATTAATGTATTAGAGGGAAAGTTACCCAAATTTTGGAATCACTCTGCTCATTACAAAATGGTTGACCGCAAGACAGGGGTATGTTATAATGTTTATCATTTCAGTAACTTCTGAAACTTAGGAACAACCGGTAT
The DNA here is from genome assembly GCA_964638395.1 of uncultured Caldilineaceae bacterium. GTDB lineage: Bacteria > Chloroflexota > Anaerolineae > 4572-78 > J111 > CAZWZZ01. Next base: position 10,750 of record CAZWZZ010000056.1, on the reverse strand, counting down.
GAGCGATGTCGAACGGATCAGAGAACGATTTATCTTGCATTGGGGCGAGATGGGGTCATTGTGGGGCATCAACCGCACAATGGCTCAAGTCCACGCCCTGTTGTACATTACTCCAGACCCGCTATCGGCCAATGATATTATGAAAGAGCTACAGATTAGCCGGGGCAATGTGAGCATGGCCCTGCGGGAGCTGATTGCCTGGGGCATCGTCAGCCGGGTCCACATCAAGGGTGAGCGCCGCGAGTTTTACACCACCGAAAAGGATGTGTGGCAAATGTTCCGGATCATTGCCCGCGAACGCAAAAAGCGGGAGGTTGATCCAACGATCAGTGTGCTTCGGGAAAGTGTGGAGGAATTGAACCATGTGCCCGATTCGGAGGGGCAATATGAGCGAGAGAAGATAAAAAATCTTCTTGATTTCTTTGAAACCGGCGTGGATGTTTATCGAGAACTGGACGCCCGCACCCCAACCAGCATTTTGAAACTACTGGGGAAGACATTGCGGTTGCGGCGACTCGATCCTTAAGCTGTTATTTGTGAGCGGGAGTAATGTATGACTGTCAAATCTCAAGCGGATCGTTTTTCGGGTTTACTACTCAACAACCGGCAATATTCGGGGACGATCTCGACTCTTCTTTACAATTGGCCCCTTTTTGCGGGGGCCACATTTTTTGGTTTGGTCGCCATTCTGGTTTCTTTATGGTTGGCCTCCCCGTGGCAGTGGTTGGCTCTGGTTGTCGGTGTCGGGACACTGTTGCTGCTGCTTAGCATCCTGTCGGCTACGTTCATTGTTTATGATGCCGGTCAGCGGCGGGAGTATGATCGTTTGGCCGAATTGGGCGAGGTGGATAAAGCCAATGTGGTGCTTGATATTACCTGCGGCAAGCTACGGGGCACGCGGGGCCTGCTGTCCCATTTCGACAAGGGGCACTATTTTCTGATCGACCTGTATGATGCCGACACGATGAAAGATAATGCGCTGACCCGTGCCCGGCAGATGGAACCGCCTTTGAATGTGGCCCATCGCATCTACCACCGCCCCGCTCAGGCCGGAAAATTGCCTGTGCCCCACAACTGGGCCGATGTCATCTATTGCAGTTTCAGCCTGCATGAATTGCAGGATAAGGCCGACCGGGAGGCTGTTTTCGCCGAATTTCATCGCGTTCTCAAACCAAACGGCCGGCTCTTGATCGCCGAGCATGGCCGGGATTGGCTCAACCTGTTGACCTTCGGTCCCGGCGCGTTCAGCTTTTTCTCCACGGCGACCTGGCGACACCATATCCAACAGGCCGGTCTCTCTATTCGACATCACGAAAAATGGCGCGGTCTGGTCGATCTGTGGGTCGTCGAACGCCGGTCAAAATAGTGGAAATGGATTTATCGGTTGTCCCAAATTTATAAGGTTCTTTGCAAAATTGCGCTCTTCGTGATCTTAGCCCTGTTAACCGGGCCAGGTTCGGCTTCCGCCAACGAAGGGCGTCTTTTTTTAACCCCTCAAAAATTGACCATGCCGCCCGACCAAACGGTCACGGTCGAGGTCCGGGTCGAAGAGATGCCGCCGGTTTATGGCGTCGAACTCTATTTTTCGTTCGACCCGGACCTGGTAGAGATCACCGCTCTGGAGCATGGCCACTTTCTGACGGATGATCCCGACAACGAGGCGTTTGTTCTAGCCAACGGTCTCCAGAGCGAGACGGTCATGGGCTATGCCCTGGTCTTGCTCAATCCGGCCCCGGTCGCTCAGGGGAACGGGCAGCTCGTGGAGCTTACGATCCGGGCCAAAGAGAAGGGGCAAACCACGATCCGCCTGGACGAGGTTCTGTTTGGCACGCGGGAGGGGGAAACGGTCAGGCCCTCGGTCGAAAATGATACGATTCAGATCGACATCGACCCCGCAGCCCCCACCCTGGTCCCAACCCCGCCGCCGCCAGAAACAGCCCCCTTATTTTCGCCACCGGATAATCAACTGACCGCCGCCCAATCAGACAGACCCCCGCTCTTCCTGTTTGGCGAAACGACCCTTCAAGCCACGTTGATCGTTCTTGGCGGGTTGATTATCGGCGGTGGCTTGGTTTGGCTTTTTTACGCCCGGAAGTAATCGTCACCGCTTTTTGAAATTATTCCGTCGTAAAAGAATGGCAGCGGCGACGAGCAGCCCGCCAATCAGCAGGCCAAAGGCGGCGCAGGTGCCGAGAATAACGATGATTTCGGCGAAACCGCTATCAACCAACATTAACCCTTACCCCGGTGATTGCCGGTCATGGCCATAACCCGCGTATCAATCCCCTGTTCCGTTTCGGCGTTGATGAGACCGGCGTGGTCCCGAGCCGCCCGCACGAAAGCGGCGAAAAGCGGATGGGGCCGGGTGGGGCGGCTCTTAAATTCGGGATGGAACTGGCTGCCCAACATAAAGGGGTGATTCTTGATCTCAGCGATCTCTACCAGCCGGCCATCCGGCGACAGGCCCGACAGGACCAGGCCCCGCTGCCCCAATTTCTCCCGGTATTCGTTGTTGAACTCGAAGCGGTGGCGGTGGCGCTCGTGAACCAAGTCGGTTTGGTAGGCTTGAGCCGCGACCGTCCCCTCGACCAGGTGGCAGGGGTAGCTGCCCAGGCGCATGGTGCCGCCCATCCCGGCGATGTCCCGTTGGTCCGGCATCAGGTCGATGACGGGGAAGGGGGTGGTCGGGTTGAACTCGCTGGAGTTGGGGCTGTCCATATTGAACACCTCGCGGGCCAGCTCGATGACCATGACTTGCATGCCCAGGCACAGCCCCAGGTAAGGCACTTCCCGGATACGGGCAAATTTAGCGGCGATGATCTTACCCTCGATGCCCCGCTCGCCGAAGCCGCCCGGCACCACAATGCCGTTGACTCGCTCTAACCGGTCAAAGCCACGCATCCGCTCCAAATCCTCCGATGAAATCCATTCGATTTTGACTTCACACTCTTGCTGCGTAGCGGCGTGTTGGAGCGCCTCGTAGACACTGATGTAGGCATCCTCCAGCTCCACATATTTGCCGACAACGCCCACGGTGATGCTCTGTTTCGGCTTCTTGATGTGACCGACCAGTTGTCGCCACTCGGCCAATTCGGGCGGACGACATTCCATTTTGAACCGTTCACAAATCAAATCGGCCACCCCAAACTCCTCCAAAATCAGCGGCACTTCATAGATCGTCTCCACGGTGGTCAAGGGTACAACGGCCTCCGTTTCCACATCGCAGAAGAGGGCAATCTTCTCCCGCAGCTCATCGCTGACCGGCAAATCGGCCCGGCAGACGATCATATCGGGCTGGATGCCGATACCTCGCAGTTCCCGGACGCTGTGTTGGGTCGGCTTGGTTTTTAGTTCGCCCGTGGCCTGGAGGTGGGGCAAGAGGGTGACGTGGATATAGAAAGTGTTCTCCCGCCCCGCATCCTTACGCATCTGCCGCAGCGCCTCCAGGAATGGCAGGCTTTCGATATCCCCGACCGTGCCGCCGACCTCGACGATGACCACATCGGCCTCGCTCTGGCGGGCCACGCGGCTGATGCTGGCCTTGATCTGGTTGGTGACGTGGGGGATGACTTGAATGGTTTTCCCCAGATAATCCCCCCGCCGCTCCCGATTGATGACCTGTTGGTAAACCTGACCGCTGGTCATATTACTGGCGCTGGTTAGATTCTCGTCGATGAAACGCTCATAGGCCCCCAAATCCAGATCGGTTTCGGCCCCGTCCTCCAAGACAAAGACTTCGCCATGTTCATAGGGACTCATCGTGCCCGGATCGACGTTGAGATAAGGGTCTAGCTTCTGGACGCTGACGGACAGTCCCCGGCTTTTCAACAGCCGCCCAATGGAAGCCGCCGTAACCCCTTTGCCCAATGACGAGACGACACCCCCGGTACAAAAAATATATTTGGTCATTTCAAACCCTCCCTTGTTGGTTGGTAAATACGGTCTAATAAAAACAAAGTCCCCAAGATTGATCTTGGGGATGAGAGACGAAAGCAGCGCCAGGTTGGAAACCTTCTGTTTCGACAAATTTTTATAGGCCAAACACCGCATGGGGTACTATGGTCTGGCCCTTGTCTCGATTTAGTGACCAGCATAGGCATATTATAGCAGTTTTGGATAAAATGTCTATAAATTTGTAGTCCGCTTGTCCGCTCAACACTTGTGTATTATGGAAAGATGAAGTAGAATCAAAGAAAGTAGGTTAGCTTATCTTACATTGAGACGTATTTATGAAAAACATCACCCAGCAGCAAATGTTAATTTTGGCAATTTTACTGCTATTGGCCGTCCTGATTTTGGGTTGCCTCTGTATGTTGACCATTCCCAGCCCCACCACCGGGACCCCGGCCTTCGTCTACTAAGTTTCGTCTCAAGTTGCCTTCCTCGTAAATATTCCGCCTCGCTTGCCGTTCTAAATTGGCAAAAGCCCAACGATGTTGCTATAATATCCGAACCGTTGCAAAAGTTAGCCCTGAGTGTATGGGAACAATCACGGCTGACGTTTTGGGCGGTTGTTTTTTTGAAGATGGAAGGAGATTTTTAAGCTATGAATCCGTGGCCGTCATTATCTGCTGCCGGGGCGAAGATTCGTGAGGGGGGCCGTTTGCTGCTGCTGTTGCTCGTGGCTGTGGTGGCAGGGACGCTGCTCCTGCGGGGCGACGCGACGGCGGAGTCATTGTGGCAATCCCCCCAGTCGCCGCCCGAAGAGCCTGAAGTCCAGGCCGACCCACCCACACCAACGCCCCAACCCCCCCCCACCAATACGCCCGAACCGGCTGAAGCTGAACCGGCGGGCAATGAACAGGAGAATCAGCAAGAGAATCAACAAGAAAATGAACAAGAGGCCGAACCGGTCGAAGCGGCTCCCACCGAGACCCCCCAACCGGAACCGTCACCTACACCCCCGCCGCCGACCCCGACCGAGGTTATCGCCCCACCGACCCCGACGCCGCTTGTCGTCCAGGAACCGCAGGCTCAGGCTCCTCAGCCAGACCCGGTTGATCTGCAACGCGCACAGCAAGCGGATATCCCCTTTGAAGATGAAGAGGAAGCCGGGGACCGAAACCTGATCCTGGATCGTATCGAATTGATTGACACGCTGGCCGTCTCCGGGGCTTACATCTGGTTGTGTTGTGGCGTTGGTCTTATCTTGATTTTGCCCATATTTTTACTGGTGTTGTACATTCGGGGCCGTAGTCGCATTCTTCAAGAGGAAAACTATTACTAAATCGTTCGATATTTCTCGACAACTCTTGAAATCATCAAAAGCGACCCAGGTGGCTCTGTTACTGCTGACCGGCGTCGCTTTTTTTGTGCGTCTCCTGCACCTGACCCGCCAAAGCCTGTGGCGGGATGAAGTCGATGCCATTCGTTTTTCAGATTGGCCTGTCTCCCAATTGGTGGCGGGCTTATTTCACGCCGGTCACAACGGCCCCCTCTTTTTCCTGGCCCTGCGGCCCTGGCGGGTATTAACGGGCGACTCGGAGTTTGCGCTGCGCTACCCCTCGGCGCTGTTGGGCACGCTGGCCGTGCCGCTGGGCTTCATCCTGGCCCGCCAGATCGGCTTTTCCCGGCGAGCGGGGCTGCTGCTGGGGCTGCTGCTGGCCACCTCCCCCTATCTGGTCTGGTATGGCCAGGAAGCCAAGATGTACACCATCCTCCTGGCCCTCATCACCCTGGGCTTTATCGCTTATCTGAAAGCGTTGCAGGCTGCTCCCGCCCCGCCCCCGTTGAGCCAAGCGGCATCACCGGCAGTCTGGTGGCTGATTTTCGTCGTCGCCACCAGCCTCTCGTTTTACACCCACATCCTCTCGCCCTTGATGCTCATTGTTTACGGGGTCGTGGCTCTGCTTCATCCCGCTCATTTACGGCAACATTGGCGGGGGTGGCTCCTCAGTATGGCCTGTTTGACGCTGCCCTATTTGCCGCTGGCCGCCTGGCAACTGCCCCTCTTGCTGGGGGGCTTCCAGAGTGGCCATCCTGACTACTCGGCTCAGGATATTCTGTCGCTGCTCTTCCAAATCTATAGCAGCGGCCTGGTTCGCTTTACCGATCTGACCGGCACGATTCTCTATCTCTTCCTGCTATTGTGTGGATTGTATCTGGGAGGACGGACGGCCAAAAAACGGTCTCCCTCGTCGCTTCGCAAACGTAGCCTGCTGGCCGCCTGGATATTTTTACCGCCTGTCGCGGTCTATCTCATCTCTCTCCGGGTGGCTGTCTTTGAGGATCGCTACCTGATTTATATCACCCCGGCCTTTTATCTGTTGGCAGTCATCGGCCTCATCCATATTCGCCGCTATTCGACCTGGCTGGCCGGGTTGTGTCTGGGGTTGATGTTGACCTTCAATGTGATCGGCCTGTGGCAACAAAGCCGGCCCATCAAGGCCGATTTTCGGAGCGCAGCCGCCCATCTCTCCGCCCAACCGGAGCCGCCCACCACGATTATGGTCCAAATTCCTTATCTGCAACACACCCTGGCTTACTATTATCAAGCGGATTACACGCTGTTAGAAGGATTATGGACGAACGATGGTAAAAGTGAGGCCCAGGCCTCGGCGGAGATGGCCGAGCGTATCGGCGAGGTGCGTGATCTGTGGTTGGTCGTTTCGGAGGAGGCGCTGTGGGATAGCCGGGGCTTGACCCGACAGTGGCTCGACCGACACGGCGACCTGATCGAGCAGGCCACCTTTCGGCAGGTTGATCTCTACCGCTACCAAATTCGGGCCGGGGCCACAGACCGTGTCCAAGCCACCGCAACCGGTCAGACGCAGCCGTTGTTAGAGCAACAGACCACGTCGCCGCTTTTGCTGCCGCCCAACGAAACGGAGTGAGCAAGCAGTCTCCCCTTCTCTCCGTAATAACAACGTTGGGCCATCCTTCTTGGGTAGCAGAGCGTTGAACAGCGTTCTTGTTTTCAACGAACTATTCTTTTATAATTATTCTACAAGCAGTTTAGCTACAAGCGTTTGCTGATACGATCAAAAATAGGAACGTGGATTATGCCCTCATTTACTCGCCAGTCGATAAAAATCACCCTGACCACCGCCAGAGAGCATGGCCGGCGTCCCACATTCGAGGGGGCCGACCTGAGCCACCTCGACCTGAGCCGGATGGATCTTAACAACGCGGACTTTCGGGGGGCCAATTTCCGGGGGGCCAATCTGATCGAGGCCAATCTGGGCGAGGCCGACTTGAGCCAGGTCGATCTGAGCCAGGCCGATTTGATCGGGGCCAATTTGCAGGGAGCCACGTTGCGGGGCGCTCATCTGGCGGAAGCCAACCTGATTAGCGTCAACCTGGTCGAAGCTAATCTGGTCGAGGCTGACTTACGGCGCGCCGATTTGAGCGGTGTCAACCTGAACGGGGCCGAAGTACGGGGCGCGACCTTGCGCCGGGCCGAGCTGATCGGCTCCAATTTGATGGGGGCTGATCTGCGCCAGGCCGACCTGAGCGGCGCCGATTTGAGCGGCGCGACGTTGATCGGGGCCGATTTGCAGGCGGCTGATCTGAGCGGGGCGCGGTTGATCGGGACCGATCTGAGCGAAGCGGTTTTCGGCTACACCAAACTGTTGGATATTGATCTGCGACAAACGATTGGTTTGGAGATGACCAGCCACCAGGCCCCCTCCGCCCTCGATCTACGGACCCTCTACCGCTCCAAAGGGGTGATCCCCGATCTCTTTCTGATCGGTCTCGGCGCTCCCGATACCTTGGTCGAACACGCCGCGGCCATCCAACAGGCCGCGACGCCCTACTACGCCTGTTTTCTCAGCTATGTTGAGGCGGATGAAGGGGTGGCCTACAAACTATTCACCGATTTACAGCGCCACGGGGTGCGCTGTTGGCTCTCCGACGATGAGGCCAGGGCTACCGATTTATATCTACCCACGACCGACGCCTCGATCTATTTTCAAGACAAGCAACTATTGATTTTTTCGGAACGCTCCCTGGCCACCCCCTGGGTCGTTGCGGAAGTTGAGGCTGCTCTAAAGCGAGAGCGCAGATTGGATGAAATCGTTCTCTTTCCCCTGCGGCTCGATGAGGCGATGCTGACCGCTGAGGCGGATTGGCTGCATCCCCTCCAATCCAACCGCAACATCCACGATTTTAGCGGCTGGCAGACGGACACTCTGTACCAGAAGAGCCTGGCTCGGCTGCTGCGCCATCTGCAAGCACGGCACAAGTAAATCCCCTGTCAAAACCGTAAAACAAAAGTAACTATTCAGCAGCCTCCCCAAACGATCATTTTTCGCGGGGATTTGGGGATTAGGGGATAAATTTTTAGATAAAATCTCCTAATCTCCTAATCCCCGCTATGAAATCGCTGTTTTTAAGGCAACGGCTGAATAGATACAAACAAAAAACGTAAAGCGTCAAGCTCGCCCAAATTGGGATAACATATTGGTCTAAAACTTAAGGATTTGTTACAATAGATAAAATATTTTTACGAAGAGGTAAGACCCATCATGACATGGAAAGAAATTCGTCAGCAGTACCCGCACCAGTGGCTCCTAATCGAAGCGACTGTCACCCAATCCGATGCCGGACAACCGACTTTGAACGAGATGGCCGTCATCGGCACCTTCTCCGACTCGGTCACGGCCATGCAAAGCTACGCCCAACTCCACCAAACGGCCAACGAGCGGGCCTTGTATGTGTGCCACACGGCGCAAGATGAACTGGAGATCACTGCCAGGAATGGGGTAGCGATCCAGGATTTTTAGGACAGCCACATTTGATTTCGACGCAACAAAATTATACGGATTCCGACGCATCATAGCGGAATCCGTATAGTTATTTTGAAGGAGAAACTTTGATGTTACACGGAACCCACAACGCGCTACCCGACCCCCGGAATGAGGACATCCTCATCTACGTCAATGGGGAGCTGCTGCCCCGGAGCGAGGCCAAAATCTCCGTTTTTGACAGCGGTTTTCTCGTCGGGGATGGGGTCTGGGAAGGTGTCCGCCTCCACGAGGGGGTTCTCGTCTTTTGGGAGGAACATCTGGATCGCCTTTTTCAAGGGGCCAGGGCTATTGGCCTGGACATCGGCCTGAGCCGGGAAGCGTTGACCGCCGCCGTCCAACAAACCATCACTGCCAACCAGATGACCAGCGGGGTTCATATCCGGTTGATGATTACGCGGGGTGTCAAAAAAACTCCCTCCCAGGATCCCCGCTTTGTCGTGGGCGGGCCGACCATCGTCATCACCGCCGAGCATAAAAAAGCCGATCCGGCCAGCCGGGAAAAAGGGATCACCCTCTTTACCTCGACGGTGCGGCGGGGATCACCCGATTATCTCGATCCGCGCCTGAATTGTCACAGCAAACTGCACGAGGTCATCGCCCTGATCCAGGCCCAGCAGGCCGGCGCGGATGAGGCCCTGATGCTGGACATCCACGGTTTTGTCAGCACATGCAATGCCACCAACTTTTTTATGATTAAAAAGGGTGAGGTGTGGACTTCGACCGGGCAATATTGTATGAACGGCATCACCCGAGGCAAGGTCATCGAGGTCTGTCGCCGGCACGCCATCCCCGTTTATGAGAGGAATTTCTCGCTGACCGATGTCTACGATGCCGATGAAGCCTTCGTCACCGGCACCTTTGGTGGCCTGACCCCGGTTGTTGCGGTCGATGGCCGCCCCATCGGCGACGGCGCTTTCGGCCCCCTGACCCGCCACCTGAGTGATCTGTACGGGCAGACCATCACCGAGGCTGTCAAGCAGGTTGCCAGCGAGTAGAATTTCGGTTAACATTAAAGAACGGGAATTAACGTGGTTCATTTTGCAATAGAATTTCGTAAAACCTGAGGCATAAAACGTAAGTTTCTGTCCAACTCGTTACGTTTCACGGTTTACGCTTTACGAAAAACCCAGGTACGTTTGTATGAAACTTTCACTAATCGGAATGTCCGGCTCCGGTAAATCCTACTGGTCCAGCAAACTCGTCGAGCGAGGCTTTAAGCGGTTCTGCTGCGATGATATGATCGCCCACAAACTGGAGCCGGTTCTGACCCGGGCCGATGGCACTGTGCTGGATGTCGGGGCCTGGATGGGCTTTCCTTATGACCCCCACTATAAGGAAAGAGCCGCCCAATATTTGGCCTACGAGATCGAAGTTTTGAATGATATTTGTGACTACCTCCGGGAGTCGGATGAAGACATCGTCGTCGATACGACCGGCAGCGCCATCTACACCGGTCGGGCGATGATGGACCGGCTTCGGCAGCAGTCCATTATGGTTCATCTGGCTACTCCCCCGGAGGTGCAGCAGGTCATGTTGCAGAGCTACCTGACCAACCAACGGCCTGTCCTGTGGCACGGCCTGTTCCGGAAAGAGCCGGACGAAAGTGACCAGACCGCCTTGGCCCGCTGTTACCCCACCCTTCTGGTCACACGAGAGGCGCAGTATGCCCGCTACGCCGATATCAGCCTCGATTATCATCGCCGCCACCGCGCCGGGTTTGGCGTGGATGATTTCCTGGCCTGGCTTGGGGCTTCGCACTGACTGGCGTCGTTGGCCCGGCAACCCGCCAAGCCACGGACTTGGTCAGGTAGGAGTCAAACGGCTTTAGCTGTTTGAAACGCATTGTGGCAATGTAACTACTCAGGATGCTGGTCACCTGAATAGACACGTGGCAATAGCTAAAGCCGTTGCACTCCGTCCTTCAGCTCAAAACCCATATGAGCCAAATTTTGAATTGCTGTGCCGGATTTGACAAAGTTGGCGGCTGTCATTAAGATGAC
>CAZWZZ010000055.1:0-14966 GCA_964638395.1 uncultured Caldilineaceae bacterium | reverse complement strand
GGCCTGGCGGTTGGCCTCGGCGGTCATTAATTGGGTGGTGTTGGTCCTCTCGGCCCTGAGCCTCATCGCCGCCCTGTTGGCCCCGTGGCTGGTGCAAACCTTTCTGCCTGCTTTTAGCCCCGCCCAGCAAAATCTAACTGCCGAACTGATGCGCTGGATGCTCATCGCCACGGTGATTTTTGGTATCAGCGGGGTGGTGATGGGCATCCTCAACGCCCACCAACATTTTTTGCTGCCCGCCCTGGCTCCCATTCTGTACAACGCCTCGATCATCGGGGGGGCGCTATTTCTGGGGCCGGCGTGGGGCGTGCGCGGCCTGACGGCGGGCGTGGTGGTCGGGGCGGCGGCCCATCTGTTGATCCAAATTCCCGGCCTGATCCAACACAAAATGGGCTACCAACCGGTTCTGGCCTGGGGCAGCCCCGACCTGTATGATGTGGGCCGGCTGATGGCCCCCCGCGTGTTGGGGCTGATGGCTGTCCAGCTCAACTTCATCGTCACCATTTTTCTGGCCGCCACCCTGCCGACCGGGAGCGCGACGGCCCTCAACTATGGCTGGATCATTATGCTCTTGCCGCAAGGCATCATCGCCCAATCGGTGGCCACGGCGCTCTTCCCCACCCTGGCGGCGCTGGTGGCCGAGGATGATTTGCCCCAGATGCGCCACGTCTTCGACACCACCCTGCGTAACCTGCTCTTTCTGACCCTCCCGGCAGCGGCCGGTTTGCTCATCCTGCGCGTGCCCATCGTCCGCCTGCTTCTGGAGCGGGGGGAGTTCGACGAACATTCGACGCGCCTGACGGCCTGGGCGTTGGGCTTTTTTGCGCTGGGCTTGGTCGGCCACGCCGTCGTCGAGATCACGACGCGGGCTTTTTATGCCCTGAAAAACACCAAAACGCCGGTCACCATTGCGGTGGCGGCGATGGCCCTCAACATCGTCTTGAGTTTTTGGTTGATCGGGGTGTTTCGGCGTTTCGGCTGGCCGCCCCACGCCGGGCTGGCCCTGGCCAACGCCATCGCCGTCACGCTGGAAATGGGCGTGCTGCTCGTTATGTTGCGCCCCCTGATGGGTGGCCTGACCAGGCCGGGTATCTGGCTGACCGTTGGCCGGATGCTGTTAGCCACCGCCGGAATGGCCCTCATCCTGGTCAGCCTGCTGCCCTTTGTGCCGGACAGCATCAGTTGGCTGCCGGGACTGGTCGGCATTCTGGTCGGCGGCGTTACTTATATTGGGTTGGCCTATCTTTTCGGAGTGGCGGAGCTGCGCGTGGTGGGGCAGCGGCTATTGCGGCGTTTCTTAAAATGAGCCGAGGCCCAGCCGTTTGACCAGGGTTTGCCACCAGTTGGCATTTTCGGCCTCGTTGCGGAGTTTGTAATCGAGCCGGGAGAGGGCCTGGGCCATCGCCGCCCCATCCTGATACCGATCCTTGGGGTTTTTGGCCATCGCTCGCGTAATAATCGCCTCCATACCGGGCGAGATGCGGGCGAGCGAGGAGGGAGTCGGGGGCTGTTCATACACGTGGGCGTGGAGCATCTCGGCGGTGCTACCCCGAAATGGCAGCCGCCCGGTCACCATTCGGTACAAAATGACGCCCAGACTGTACAAATCGGCCCGTCTATCGACTATTTTTTCTTCGATGGCCTGTTCGGGGGCCATATAGGCCGGCGTGCCGATGATGTGTCCGGCCTGGGTCAACGATGGGGCATCGAGGGCCTGGACGACTCCGAAGTCGGTCAGCAGGGCTTGATTCTCCTTGGTCAGCAAAACATTGGAGGGCTTGATGTCGCGGTGAACGATGCTATGTTGGTGGGCGTAATCGAGGGCGTTGGCGATCTGCCAGGCAATGTCAACAGCGGCCAATTCATCGAGCGAGCCTTTGCGCTTGAGCCGCTCTTCCAGAGTCTCTCCATCGATCAACGGCATCACCAGATAGGCGTGCCCTTTGTCCTGCCCGGTATCGAGAACCGGCACGATGTTGGGATGCTCCAGTTCCGAGGCAATCTGGGCTTCCCGCTCGAAACGGGCTTTGATCGAATCTTCGGTGATCCCGGCCGGGGGGAAAAGCACTTTGAGGGCCACGACATTATCCTGGCGATCCAGGGCGCGGAAAATGATCGCCACACTGCCCTGCCCGACCATGCCCTCAATGAGGTAGGGGCCAATTTTTTTACGAATGTAACTTTGGCCGACGGGGTTATAAACAGCCACAGCTTCCCTTTGGTAATTCATGGTGATTTCCAGAAAGTTTAATTGACAGGGAGCCGTATCGCCTATCTGCTGGCCCCGTTGCCACTCATACTATTATAACACAGAAACCAAAATTGCATATTTTTCATTGGTCGTTTGGTCTCACGCTATTCAATTTTTTTGATCTGCCGGGACTGTTTTGCTTAGGTGAGAAAAAATGGTTAACATGGGGCGTAACAGGTCGTCAATTTATGATAAATCGACAAAGTCTGAACAAAGCAACAACTTACGTTACAAAATCAACGAAAAACAGGGTGACACATGGCAAAAAATAACAATCAATGCTTGGGCGTTCTCACCAGTGGGGGAGATGCTCAGGGAATGAACGCGGCGGTACGGGCCGTAGTTCGGACGGCCCTCAACCGGGGGGTGACCGTCTATGCGATTTATGAAGGGTATCAGGGCATGGTCGATGGCGGCGATCAAATCCGGGAAATGCAGTGGGACTCGGTCGGGGGAATTTTGCAACAGGGGGGCACAGCCATCGGCTCGGCCCGTTGTATGGCTTTCCGGAAGCGGGAGGGGCGCTTGACTGCGGCTCAAAACCTGATCGAACGGGGTATTGATAAACTGGTCGTCATCGGCGGGGATGGCAGCCTGACCGGGGCCAACCTCTTCCGCCAGGAGTGGCCCAGCTTGCTGAAGGAGTTGGTCGAGCAGAAGCGGATCACGCCAAAAACCGCCAAGGAACATCCCCAATTGGCCATCGTCGGCCTGGTTGGGTCGATTGATAACGATATGTTCGGCACCGATATGACCATCGGCGCAGATACCGCCCTCCATCGCATCGTCGAGGCCATCGACACCATCGCCAGTACCGCCGCCAGCCACCAGCGCAGTTTTGTCATCGAGGTCATGGGCCGCCACTGCGGCTATCTGGCCCTGATGGGGGCGCTGGCCACCGGGGCCGATTGGGCGCTGATCCCCGAAAGTCCGCCGGATGTGGATGATTGGGAGGATAGAATGTGTGAACTCCTGAGAGAAGGGCGTCAGGCCGGCCGGCGGGATAGCATTGTGGTGGTGGCTGAAGGAGCCCAGGATCGTCACGGCCAGCCGATCACTCCCCACCACGTCAAGCAGGTGTTAGAGGAAAAATTGGGCGAGGATACGCAGGTGACTATTCTGGGCCACGTTCAGCGGGGTGGCGCACCGACCGCTTTTGATCGCTATCTGAGTACCCTGCTCGGCCACGCCGCCGTCGAACAGGTATTGACCATGACCCCCGACAGCGAGCCTCAACTGATCGGCGTCCGCGAAAATGCGATTACCCAGTCACCCTTGATGGACTGTGTTAAACAGACCAAACAGGTGGCCGAGGTCATCGCCGCTAAGGAGTATGACAAAGCGATGGATATGCGGGGGGGCAGTTTTAAGGATGCCTTTCGTATTTTTCGGACACTGGTTCAGGCGCTGCCCCATCCCCCGGAGCCGGGCCAAAGACGGCTCCGCCTGGCCGTCCTCAATGCCGGCGGGCCGGCCCCCGGTATGAACACCGCCGCCCGGGCCGCGATCCGGCTGGGCATCGACAAAGGGCATATTATGTTAGCCGTCAAGAATGGCTTTCAGGGCTTGATCGCCGGTGACATCGAGGAGATGAACTGGATGAGTACGACCGGCTGGGCTGCCCGGGGAGGGTCGGAGTTGGGCACAGGCCGCAAAAATCCCGACAGAGGCGATTACTACACAATTGCTCGTCACATCGAACAGTATCAAATCGAGGGACTGTTGATGATCGGCGGCTGGGCCGGTTATCAATCCGCCTATAGCCTCTACAGCCGCCGCGATGATTTCCCCGCCCTCAATATCCCCATTATCTGCCTGCCGGCCAGCATTAACAATAATTTACCCGGCTCCGAATTTAGTATCGGGGCCGATACCGCTTTGAACAGTATCGTCGCCGCCGTCGATAAGATCAAACAGTCGGCGGTGGCCTCCCGCCGCTGTTTCATCGTCGAGACGATGGGCCGTTACTGTGGCTACCTGGCCCTGATGAGTGGCCTGGCTACCGGGGCCGAGCGGGTTTATTTGCATGAGGAGGGTGTTACCCTGAAGGATTTGCAGGAGGATTTGGAGCATCTGATGGAGGGGTTTCAGCAGGGGAAGCGGCTGGGCTTGATTATCCGCAACGAGCGGGCCAATCCCCTCTACAACACCGATTTTATGTGCGCCCTGTTTGAGGAGGAGGGCGGGAACCTGTTCGATGTTCGCCAGGCCATTCTGGGCCATTTGCAGCAGGGGGGCGAACCTTCTCCCTTTGACCGTATCCAGGCTATCCGCCTGGCGGCCAAATGTCTCGATTTTCTCATCGACGAAGCGGACAAAGATTCCCCGGCCGCGGCCATGATCGGCCTACACGCCGGCCACGTGGCCACCACTCCGCTCAAACAGTTGCCCGATTTGATCGACGAGCCACTCCAGCGCCCGATCACCGAGTGGTGGCTCGATCTGCGCCATATCGCCCGGATTATGTCCCAGCCCGGTCCGGAGGCGGCGTAAGCGGCGCGTGTATTTCGTTAGATTTCGTTTTCGTTAGAAGGAAGTGGATTCGCAGCGCCTCGACCCAATATTTGGAAGTATGGAAGGCTGGAAGATTGACCATGACCAGCCTTCCATACTTCCATACTTCTACCTTCCGAATCGAACTAAAATTTACCCCACTTATTATACTGTCTCAAACCGCTTCCTATGTCTGACCGTCGTCAAATGCCACCGCCCACACTGCGGACAGCGGTAGGGGTTCTGCACGGCCCGATACCAGCGATGGACCCAATGGGCATAGGACCAGGCCAGACTCTCCGAACCAAATTCCACTTTGCCGGTTAGACATAAATCAAATGTTGGATTAATCACAACTGTATCCCCCTTTACGATAATCGGTCAGGCCCTCCCTTACATACCTATTTTCTGGCAATATCTCCGTAGGGTAGCTCTGCATATAACCGTGGACCAGTCAAAAAGCCGCTTTTTTAGCTGTAGCCAAGTCCGTGACTTGGCGATTCTGGGCCGGAAACGCCAGTCACGGACTGGCTTTGCGCTATGCACGACGGTGTGCAGAGCTACCCCGTAGCAGAATACTCCATAAACCAACCGGTTGCTGGTCAAAAACCGTCTAAATTTTCATTAAGTTAAGGATATTTTCATTATGACCGAAACAGGCGTAAAATCCAATAGGAAATTTGAACGAGGAGGACAACGATGACAAAAATTGCTTGTATTGGCCTGGGCATTATGGGGGCCGGTATGGCCCGCAATCTGCTGGAAGCCGGGTATGATCTGGCGGTTTACAACCGCACGGTGGCTAAAGCCCAACCGTTGGTGCGGGCCGGAGCGACTCTGGCGACGACGCCCCGCGAGGCGGCGATGGAGGCTGACGTCATCATCACCATCGTCGGGGATGATGATTCTTCCAGAAAAGTATGGTTGGGGGAGGATGGTGTTTTGGCCGGTCGGCCTAACCCCAACGCCCTCGCCATCGAGAGTACGACCGTTTCTCTGGGCTGGGTGCGGGAGCTGCACCACACGGTGACTCGCGCCGGTCTGCGTTTCATCGACTGCCCGGTGACCGGCGGGCGGCGCGGCGCCGAAAGCGGCACGCTGACCCTGCTGGTCGGGGCGGAGGCGGACACACTCGACGCGGCCCGGCCGATTTTGGAAAGCTACAGCCAGGAAATCATCCATTTTGGCCCCCCGGAGACGGGTACGGCCTATAAATTGGTGGTCAACCTGATGGGGTCGGTGCAGATGGCAGCCCTGGCCGAGGGATTGTTACTGGCCGAAAAGGCCGGCCTGGATATGGAGCGGGTGGTGGAGGGCTTGACCAGCGGGGCCGTGGCCAGTCCGTTAGTCAAAGGCTGGGCCGCTCGCACGACGCAGCGCGAGTATGACGAGGTCAATTTTTCGGCAAAGTGGATGCACAAGGATGCCGATTATGGCCTGAAAATGGCCAGAGAAGTCGGCCAGCCGATGCCGCTGTCGGCGGTGTCGCCCCAACTGTATCAGTTGGCCATCAACCAGGGGCTTGGGGAGAAGAATTTTAGCGCCATTGCCGAAGCCCTGCGCGGAGATTGAGGAGGTTCCGTTGAAAAAAGGGGGATGGGGCTTTCTTATCTTCAGCTTTGTTTTTCTAACTGTCGGCATAATTTTTGCTGTCGTTGGTTGGAACATTAGCCGCCAGGCGGAGGAATTAGCCCGGCAGCCCCTCCTGGACCGGGCGGCTCTGGCCGAGGGGCCGCCCGGTCGAGCGGGCGTCATCGAGGGCCGGGTCGCCGAGCGGAACCCCCTTCAATTTCGGACCTTCGTCGGCTTCATCCGGGAGACGTACCAGGGGGAGGATTGTGATGATGATGGTTGCGAGGCCATCTGGTATGAGAATGAGCGGGTGTGGCCCCCCCTGTGGCTCGATCTGCCGGGGGGCCGGGTCAAGATTATCAACGGCGACTATATGGTGACGAATACCACCGTCGCCTGGGAATCCACCGAGCGGCGGGTAGCCTACGAGACGGTACGCTATCGAGGCTTTGAAATCAACGACCACCTCTTTGCCGTGGGGCAAGTGGCCCCGGCGGATGGCGGCCCCACATTCCAGGCGGAGTCACTGGCCGGCGGAACCCGCGACGATCAGGTTTTTTCTGACCGGGTCGGAGGGGGAATTTTTTTAGGAGTGGGCCTTCTCTTTACGCTTATCGGGGCCGGGGTTATTGGTTGGCAATTTATTTAGGATATTGTGATATAATATAGTTAAAGCGAGCTAACCTTTTTATGGATAGGAGTTACGCAGTTCGCATCCCGTGTAGCCTTTAAAAGGCGTATCGAGGGATGCGTTTGTCGCTCAACGGCGTAACGCCTAAATAGAGTCGATTTCTAAAACCTTTAGGGTCTGCTCTCTTAGCTATGGTGGTTCTGAAATAACCATTTCTATAAGCAGTATCATATGAAGGAGGATTGACGTGTTACATCGTAAGTTGTTGAACATCATTTCGGTTCTATTGCTGTTTGGTCTGCTCCTGGCGGCCTGTGGTGGCGCTCAAGAGGAGGAGGCACCGGCTGAGGAAGAAGCGGCGGCCGAAGGAGAAGCGGCAGCCGAAGGCGAAGCGAGCCTCGAAGGCGAAACGATTACCATCTTTACCGCCGCCGGTGATGAGCAGTTGGCCAAGTTTGAAGAAAGTATGATCCCCTTCGAGGAGCGAACCGGCATCGACGTTCAATTCGAAGGCTCTAGCGATTTCGAGACCCTGGCCTTCGTCCGCGCCGAAGCCAACGACCCGCCCGACATCTACAATTTCCCTCAACCCGGTCTGATGGGCGACTTTGCCCGCAGCGGCTTCTTGGTTGACCTGGGCGAGTTCCTATCCGACGACTTTATGCAACAGCAGTATGACCAAACCTGGATCGATCTGGGCACGGTCGATGGCACTCTGGTCGGCGTCTGGCACAATGCCGACGTCAAGAGCCTGGTCTGGTATCCCAAGCCGGAGTTTGAAGAAGCCGGTTATGAGATTCCCCAAACCTGGGATGAGATGATCGCCCTCAGCGACCAGATTGTGGCCGATGGCGGCGTGCCCTGGTGCATCGGTATCGAGAGCAGCGGAGCCACCGGTTGGGTCGGCACCGACTGGGTCGAGGATATTATGCTCCGCACGGCCGGGGCGGAAGCCTACGACCAATGGGTGGCCGGAGAGCTGAAGTTCGACTCCCCCGAAGTGCGGAATGCCTTCGAGATTATGGGCAATATCTGGCTGAATGAGGATTACGTTCTGGGCGGCACGACCGGCATCCTGACGATACCCTTTGGGGATGCCCCGCTGGGGCTGTTTGATGATCCGCCGAGTTGCTGGCTTCACCGTCAGGCCAGCTTCATCATCAACTTCTTCCCGGAGGATGCGGTCGTTGGCGAGGATGTAGATTATTTCTACCTGCCGCCGATTGATGAAGAGAATCACGGCAAGCCAGTCTTAGGCTCCGGCTCGATTGTCAGCCTGGCCCAAGACACCCCGGCCGGGCGAGCGACGATGGAGTTCCTGGCCACGGGTGAGTCAACCAGGGCCGAAGTGGAGGCCGGCATTTTCGTCGCCCCCCACAAGGATGTCCCCCTGGAGTGGTATCCCTCCGATGCGCTGCGCGGCTTTGCCGAGATTTTGGCCAATGCCGACACTTTCCGCTTCGACGGCTCTGACCTGATGCCTGGCTCTGTCGGGACAGGAAGTTTCTGGACGAACATCGTCGATTACGTCAACGGCTCCGATCTGGACACGGTTCTCTCCAACATCGACGCCGCCTGGCCCGAACAGGGTGCGGAGGAATAAGCAAAGAAGCGTGACATAGCTCCGAGACCCTAAAGGTTTTATAAATCGACTCTATGGCAGTTCTAAGATTTAAATGATCCTAAAAATGGATGATGAGTCAGTGGTCAGTTCTCCTTTGCCCTTTGCAACTGACCACTGACAAAGGACAACTGACCCCAAGCCCGGATTTTTGTCATGATTAATTTTCTGTTGCCAGTGCTGATATTTAAGATTTAACTTGCCCATCCCCACCCCTGCCGTTACAATATTTAGCTATGGCAACAGAAAAATTATCAGCCCGCCCGCTGGCTTTCATCCTGCTCATCCTCATTCTGCTGATCGCCGCCGGGCTGCGCTTCTACAATCTCAACTGGGACAACGGTATCTTCGCCCACCCCGACGAACGCTCGACCGTGGCCTTCTACGCGCCGACGATGCGCTGGCCGGAAAACACGGCAGACCTGTTCAACCCCCGCACCTCGCCCTTGAACCCCTTCTGGGATGTGGGCAACCAAACCCGGCGGAGCTACACCTACGGCCACTTTCCGCTCTACACCCTGGTGCTGGTGGGCAATTTTTTCTATGACCTGGCCCCTCTGGCAGCAGAGTGGGGCCTGCCGGCTTCGTGGGTTGAATTTTTCAGCAGCAGCCTGACCGGGCCGGGCTTTGCCCGCATCGGGCGGGGCCTGATGGCTCTGGCCGATGTGGCCACTGTTTACCTTATCTTTCTGTTGGGGCGGCGGATGTATGGCCTGTGGGGTGGGCTGCTGGCGGCGGCCCTGTCCGCCTTCACCGTGCTGCAAATCCAACTGGCCCACTTCTTCGCCGTCGATACCGTCTCCACCACCTTCACCCTGCTGGCCATTTACGGGGCCTTGCTCCTCTACGAGCGACGCTCGGCGGGAGCGGCGGTCATCACCGGGTTGGGCATCGGCCTGGCCGTGGCCTCCAAATTTAGCGCCCTGCCGGTTGTGTTCGCCCCCCTCATCGCCGCCTTTCTAGTAATTCGCCATCATAAACAGGGTGAGGCCGCCGACACCCGGTCAGCCTCCGGCCTCTACAGCCGGATGTTCGGCCTGCTCCTGGTCACCTTCGCCCTGGCCTTTCTCGTTTTCGCCGTGACCTCTCCCTTCATCCTGCTCGATTTCGACAACTTCTACCAGGCCGTCATCGAAGAGCAGGGCAATATGGCCAGCGGCGCAGCCGATATGCCCTTCACTCGCCAATACCGGGGCACAACGGCCTACATCTACTTCATCGAGCAACAACTGCGCTGGGGCATGGGCTGGCCACTCGGCCTGCTGGCCCTGGCCGGGACGGTGTGGGTCATCGGCAAAGCCCTGCTGGGCAGAGCGCACCCCGGTGAGTGGCTGGCCCTGGCCTGGATTGTCCTCTACTTCGGCCCGACCGGGCTGTTCCTGGCCAAATTTATGCGCTATATGGTTCCGGTCGTGCCCCTGTTCACGCTCTTCGGCGCGGGCCTGGTCGTCGCCCTGTGGAACTACCGCAAAGACGAACGACGAACGACGAACGACGAACAAATCAGAACAATGTGGGCCACCAGCGAAGCCGCCGACAACGAAACCAACCAGGGCTTCCAACCCTTCGACTACGCTCCCTTCGGCTCCGCTCAGGACAGGCAGGACAGGTCTCCCAACCTCCCAACCTCCCAACCTCCCCCCCCACCAATCTCCCAATCTCCCAACCGCCCAATCTCCCAATCCCCCCATCTCCCCATCCCCAAAATCCTCGCCCTCACTCTGGCCACCGTCGCCCTTCTCGGCTCGGCCTTCTGGGCCGTCGCCTTCGTCAACGGCGTCTACGGCACGCCCCACAGTTGGGACACCTTTGCCCGCTGGGTCTACGCCAACGTGCCGGATGGGGCCTGCATCGCCCGCGAACATTGGGAAGAGGGCATCCCGGCCAGCCTGGGACCGGCGCTCAATCCGGGGGCGCGGGGCTACGCCCAACCCGAACTGCCGATGTACGACCCCGACAGCCAGCAAAAGTATGAGCTGCTGCGGAACACCCTAATGAATTGTGACTATGTAGCCCTGGCCAGCAACCGGCTGTGGCGCACCATCCCCAAATTGCCGGAACGGTATCCAATGAGTACCCGCTATTACGAGGCCCTCTTCTCCGGCGAGCTGGGCTTCGAGCCGGTCTACACCGTCGAAACGCCGCCCCGCCTCGGCCCGCTCGAAATCGACACCCAACCGGCGGATGAGAGCTTCACCGTCTACGACCATCCCAAACCGATCTTATTCAAGAAAACGCGCCACCTGACGGCCCAGGAGTGGGACGCCATTTTGGGCAACACCTGGCAAGAGGCCATTCCTTATTATGTCGGTGAACCGACGCTGTTGATGCGACTGCGGGGCGCGACCAACTTCCCCAGCCTCGACGCGCCGACCGGTGAACCACAGGATGACGGAAAAACGCTGCTGCTCGATCAGCCGGTCGATCAGTTGCCGGTGGTGGATGATTTCCGCTGGAACAGCCTGGCCAACAGTTCGACCGTGGCGGCTATCATCGTCTGGTGGCTGGCGGTGATGCTCATCGGCCTGCTGGCCTTCCCGCTGACCTTCCTGCTGTTCCACAAACTGCCCGACCGGGGCTATGCCCTGAGCAAAAGTTTGGGCCTGCTCCTGGTCAGCTACTTCGTCTGGATCAACAGCAGTGTCGGTCTGTTGGGTAACCGTTTATCGACGGCCCTCATCGCGTTGCTGCTGCTGGTCGGGGTGAGCGGCTGGCTTATCGTCAAACAACGGGCCCGCCTGATCGATTTCTGGCGCACGCAACGCCGACCCATTCTGCTGGCCGAGGCGCTTTTTGGCCTAATTTTCCTTTTCTTCGTCTACCTGCGTATCCTCAACCCCGATTTGTGGCAGCCGTGGTTGGGCGGCGAGAAGATGTTGGAGATTGGCTTCCTCAACGCGGTGGTCAAAAGCCCGACGATGCCGCCTTACGATCCTTTTTTCGCCAACGGTATTATGAATTACTATTACTACGGCCTCTTTTTAGTCGGCGTCCTCATCAAACTAACCGGCATCGCCCCGGCCATCGCTTTCAACCTGGCCGTTTCGACGCTGGCCGCGTTGACGGCCATCAACGCCTTTAGCCTGGCCGGAAATTTAGCCCTGGCCCGCGCCCCCTTCGGCCTGCGCCGCAACACCGAGCAGACGGCGCAGAAGGTCGCCCCGCCTATCTGGGGCACGCGGTCAATCATCGCCGGGCTGTTGGGCGTGCTGTTCGT
The DNA here is from genome assembly GCA_964638395.1 of uncultured Caldilineaceae bacterium. GTDB lineage: Bacteria > Chloroflexota > Anaerolineae > 4572-78 > J111 > CAZWZZ01. The sequence continues at coordinate 3,181 of CAZWZZ010000055.1, read as the reverse complement.
CCTGGTCATCGGCAACCTGGAAGGGGCGGCCCAATTTCTGCGGGACCTGGGCCGCCTCAGCCCCAGCAGCTTCGCCAGCGCCATTCCCGGCCTGGAAACGACCCTCCTGGCCCTGAGCGGCCTCGTCCATCTGACCACCGGCGATACCGGCCTCATCACCTACAACTATTGGGACCCGACCCGCGTCATCCCCAACACCATCAACGAATTCCCCTACTTCAGCTTCCTCTTCGCCGACCTTCACCCCCATATGATCGGCATCCCTTTCACCATTCTCTTCCTCAGCCTGGCCTACAACTGGCTCCGACCAATGACGACCGACGACCGACGACCGCTGACCGACGACCGGCACATAGCGAATGACGGACAAACTCATTCACAATTCACAATTCACAATTCACAATTCACAATTAATTCTTTTCTCCGCTGGCTGGCCCTGCCCTTCGTGCTGGGGGCCATCGGCGTTATCAACACCTGGGATTTGCCGACCTACACCGGGGTGATGCTGGCCGCTTTCCTGGTGGGACGCTACCGCCGCTTGCCGGGTGATCTCGACCTGAAACGGGCGGTTATCTTACTTCTGAGCGGCCTGGCCTTTGCCGTGACTCTGATTGGCGTGACTTATCTGTTATACGCACCCTTCTTTGCCAATTATCAACCCCCGTCTGAAACCGGGCTGGGTTTCGTCCGGGACAAAACGCCGCTGGGCCAACATCTCCGCATCTGGGGCTTCTTCATCTTCATTATACTCTCCTGGCTGCTGGTGTCGCTGCTCTACCCGGCCAGCCGGAACGCCCTGCTGCGGGCCATCAGCCTGGGGCTACGCCGCTGGAACGTCTGGCCCCACCTCAACCAGATTTACCGGCGCGTCGTCAAGCGGGAGACGGACGGCTTCCAGATGGGCTTGTGGAGCATCGCCGGGGTACTCCTCATCACCCTGCTGCTCTTCCTGCTGGGCTACACGGTCCCGGCCTATCTCTTCCCGCTGTTGATGTTGGCTCTGGGGCTGCTCTTCCGGCGGGAAATCAGCGCCGAAACGGCCACCGTCGGCCTGCTGATTTTCACCGGCCTGCTGGTGCTGCTCGGCGTTGAGTTCGTTTTTCTGCGGGATTGGCTGGGCGGGGGGGACGCTTACCGCATGAACACCCTGTTCAAATTCTTCATCCAGGTGTGGGTTATGTTTGGTATCGCCGCCGCGGTGGCTGTGCCCCATCTGTGGCAGTGGAGCATTCGCCGCTGGTCGCTGTCGAGCCAGGTGGTGTGGCAGGGGGCGACGCTGGTGCTGCTCCTGGGGACGCTCATCTACCCCATCCTCGGCACCCGCGTCCGCGTCGATGACCGCTTCCCCGGCGAGGGCAACCGGCCGGCCACCGGCAGCCTGGACGGCCTGGAATATATGACCGTGGGCCGGTTTGAGTTCGAGTTTCCCTACGGCAGCCGCACTTTCAACACCATCCAATTGCCCTACGATTATGAAGCCATCCGCTGGCTGCAACAGAATGTCGAGGGCACGCCGGTCATCGCCGAGGCCAAAATCGGCTACTACCGGGAGGGGGGCATGCGGGTGGCGGCCTACACCGGCCTGCCCTCGGTCTTGGGCGGGCTGCATCAAAATGAACAGCGGCCCGGCTCCCAGATTGCCGAGCGGGATATTTTGGTCAACGAGTTCTGGAACACGCCCGATCCCAACCGCGCCCAACAACTGATCGACCAACTGAACATCAGCTACATCTACGTCGGCCAACTGGAGCGGATCACCTACGGCGACCAGGTCGGCGCTAAGTTCGAGCAGTTGCGAGAGCAGGGCTTTTTGGATTTGGTCTTCGAGAATGAGGAGACCAAGATTTATAAAGTGAGTGGAACGTTGTAAAAATGGAGATTAGAGATTGGGAGATTAGAGCAAAATCTCCAATCTCCCAATCTCTAATCTCTCAATCTCCATTGATAAAACCATTGAACACTAAGGAAACAACCATGACCATTGAACGCCCTGATTTGAGTGAAGTCGATCCCACGGTGAGAGCTTACATCGAAGCGCTAGAAGCGGAGTTGGAAACGCTCCGCAGCAAGCGCCGCCGGTCCAGTCGCAGCAGTGAGGAAATCATCGACGTGCCGATGGAGCCGGATGAGGCCCCGACTACGTTTAACGTGTTGACCTTTAGCGCCAACGGCCTGGTCAAACGCACTTCGCGCCATCTTTATTCACGGCAACGACGCAGCGGGATGGGCGTCTTCGACATTGAACTGTCCGGGGACGACGTACCCAGTCTGTTGAGCGTGGCCGATGAAAGTGACGTGCTGCTGCTCATTACCAACAAGGCCCGTGCCTTTCGCTTGCCGGTCAGCCGTCTGAGCCAGGCCCCGGTGCGGAGCAAGGGGCAGGCCGTCGCTGATTTGATTGCCCTCCAGCCGGATGAGCGGGTGGTGATTAGCACGCCTTACCAGGACAACGGGTATCTGGTCATCGTCACCGAGCGAGGCCAACTGCGCCGCATCCGTTACCATATCTTCAAAGAAACGATGCACGCCGGGCTGCTACTGTTTGAACCCCGCGACATCGGTGGCCCGACTGCCGCTGTCTGGAGTGAGGGCAACGATGATCTGTTTATCGCCACGCAGGAGGGGAAAGGGATACGCTTTGCCGAAAATCTGGTTCCGTCACGGGGCTGTCTGGGCATTCGTCTCAGCAGCGGCGATAAAGCCATCGCCGTGACGCAGGTGACGGAGGAGCTCGGGGTCTTACTGATTGGGCATGACGCCAAGGGCATCATCCGCCTGATGAGCGGCTTCAACCCTAACAAAGCGCCCGGCTCTGGGGGCAAAATTGCCCTCAAGACCGATAAGCTGGTCGGCGCGTTGCGGGTAACGGACAATGATGATATTTTTGCGATTTCCAAATTGAGCAAAATCATCCGCTTCCAGGCCGCCGAGGTTTCGAGCAGCGAAGGAACGGTGCAGGGGGTGAATTGTATGACCCTACGCGGGGATGAGGCGGTAGCGGTCGTGGGGAGTGCGAAGGGTGAGACGGAGTAGAGGGGGGGGCAGATACCTTGACCGGATTCAGGTCTGCCAAATAAATACCGCCCCGCTTCATTTAGCGACATCCTCTTGATTAAGGCCATTAGCATACTCTACCAAACCGGCTTCGGCCAAATCACTGTTCTCTTGAGCTGCCTCCCCA
>CAZWZZ010000054.1:0-15150 GCA_964638395.1 uncultured Caldilineaceae bacterium | reverse complement strand
GTGGTCAACTGGCGAAAGTTGACATCTTCTTCCAAATTGATGCGGATATGATCCGCTTTGCGTTGTTCGTGCATAACTCCTCTGGGTGGTTTGATGGCGGAAGTGTACCAGCCTAATTATGACGAGTCAAACAAGCCGGGCGTAACTAAAAGGCCGGGGCCGTGTTTATACACAAGGTGGGCGGTTGACACTTTTGCGGGCTGTTGGTACAATGGCCCATATTTTTACCACGCTCATGGTGAATAAAATTCAATAGATAGAAGGAGAGAATCGAAATAATGAGCAAAGATGAAATATTTGCGAAGGTCAAACAGACCATTATCGAACAACTGGGGGTGGAAGCGGACGACATCTCGATAGAGTCCAACTTCCGCGAAGATTTGGAAGCGGACTCGCTGGATCTGGTCGAGCTGATTATGGCGTTTGAGGAGGAGTTCAACGTCGAAATCTCGGACGAGGAAGCGCAGACGATTACGACCGTTGGCGAAGCAGTCAACTATCTGGAAGCGAACAGCGCCTGATCGAAAAAGAGAAGATCGAAAAGCCCGTGTCGCTGAGACACGGGCTTTTGATTTGTGGTGCGTCCCAAATTTGGGATAGCTCAGGGAGATTTGGAGGGTATTCCCCCCATCTCTCCCTGGGCTGTCCCGATTTCTTAAAAATGGGGACACACCTTTTGATTTGTCGGTGACAGCGATGACAGACAGAGAGCAGAGACAACCGCCGGTCAGCATCGCCATTCTGGCCGGGGGCCAGAGCCGGCGCATGGGGCGGGACAAAGCCTTTTTACCGGTCGGAGGCCAACCGAACATCGAACGGGTGTTGGCCGTGGTCCGCCCTTTGAGCGATGATGTGTTCATTGGAACCAACCGGGGAACCAACCGGGGAACCAACCGGTCGGTACCGTATGAACGCTTTGGGCTACGGCTGGTGGCCGATGTCTACCCGGACAAGGCGGCCTTAGGCGGCATCTATAGCGCCATTGCCGCCGCCCGCCACCCCAACGTGCTGGTGGTGGCCTGTGATATGCCCCTGCTCAACCAGGCCCTCCTGCGCCACATGCTGACCCTGGCCGGCACGGCGGACGTCATCGCCCCCCTCATCGAGCCGCCCCAACCGGAGACGCTACACGCCATTTACCACAAGCGGTGTCTGCCGGCCATCGAGCCGCGCCTGCGGGCCAACAAGCTGCGGATCATCGGCTTCTTCGATGATGTCACTGTGCGCTATCTAGCCCGCGAGGAGGTAGCCCGGTTCGATCCCCAGTTCCATTCCTTCCTCAACATGAACACCCCGGAAGCGTGGCAGCGAGTGCAGACCCTGGTCGAAACGTTGTCGGGCTGACTGTTTTAGGCGTTACGCAGTTGCCTGCTCAGCCCCCTGGTTTGTTCAAATTTCCTAAAATCTGGGACACCCCCCTGTTTTTGCGTCTTCTTCAACTTATGCTAACATTGCCAGTTGATACAAATAAACTTGTAGTTGTTAATGCGGAGGTTCTCTCTGGAAGCCAATGAATTAGCCCACGCCGCCGTAGAGATCATCGCCGACAAAAAGGCGGCGAATATTTTGATGCTGGATATGCGGGATGTCACCCTTCTGGCCGATTATTTCATTTTATGCAGCGGCACATCAAACCGCCAAATCCAGGCCATTAGCGAAGGTTTGTTGGATGGTCTCAAAAAGGCGGGGTCAAAGCAAGCTACGGTCGAAGGATCAGCCGAGTCGGGGTGGGTTCTGGTCGATTTTGGGGATATTATCGTCCATATCTTCTCCCCGGAACAGCGAGCCTATTATCAACTGGAAGAGTTATGGTCAGAGGCGCCCATCGTGGTCAGAATGTTGTAGACGCAGCAGAGCGCAGCACCTTTCGATACGACCTCGTACCTCGGTCTACTCAAGGTGCTGCGCTCTGCTATAAGTTACATCGTCCCAGCCACCTCCCGCTTGAGAAATCCCTTGACCAGCATCAAGACCGCAAATGAGCAAGCCACCAAAATGATCGACAGGGTCAAGGCAATGCTCAAATCCAGCTCAAAGCCCAGGTAAATGGCCAGCGGCATCGTCTGAGTCCGCCCCGGATAGTTTCCCGCAAAGATGATCGTCGCTCCAAATTCCCCCAAAGCCCGCGCCCAGGTCATCACCACCCCACTTAACAAAGCCGTCCAGGACAACGGAATCGTTACAAACCGAAAAATTTGCCAACTATTGGCCCCATCGAGCGCCGCTGCCTGCTCTAACTCCGGCTCGATGCCGCGAAAGCCCAAAATCGCCGCTTTGACATAAAAAGGAGCGGCTACGAATGTCTGGGCCAGTACCACGGCTGCCTGGGTGAAGGCGATGTGGATACCCCACGCATCCAGAAAGCCACCGATGAGGCCCCGTCGGCCAAAGGCCATCAACAGGGCCACGCCGGCCACCGCCGGCGGCAGCACCGTGGGCAGATCGAGTAGAGTATCCACAGCCCGGCGGAAGGGAATTTCGTGACGGGCCAGCAGGTAGGCCAGCGGTGTCCCCCCCAAAATGGTCAAGGTGACAGTGACCAGGCTGGTCATCAAGCTGAGGCCGACGGCCTGCCCTACCTGCTGCTGGCCGAGGTTGGCCAACAGATCGACCAGGGGGGTGCGGATGAACATAGCCAGCAATGGTAGGGCCAAAAATAGGAGCAGCGGCAGGCTGAGCAGGTGCCAGATGTGCCGACTCCAATGGATAGAGCGCATAGGGCGCATAGGGCGGGGTCGTCGAGGCCAGGGGAGGGTTGATTGGGCCATAGGGATCACCTCTTTTGTAAGAATAGGAAACGCTTCGAAGAGTCTGGCAGGACTACAACGAATTGAGGAAAAAAACGAACGTCTGTAAAACAATTTGCTAAGAAGCTGTTTTAAAAGTGGAAGTTTGCAGAGTTATCCACAGATTTACACAGATATTCACAGATTTTTATCAAATTTTGATACGATCAGTGACAATCTGTGTCTATCTGTGGACCCTGGAACTCTTTTAAAACAGTCTCTAAATTGTTCCGGACGCAAGTGGATGGCAAAAATCAACAATCTGCGCGACAAAGCTATTCGACCGGGGTGAAACCATAGCGGGCCAAAATTTCCTGCCCGGCAGCGGACAACAGGAAATCAACAAAGGCCCGCGCTTGAGTGGGATAGGCCGTGTCGGCGGTTACGGCGATGGGATAAGCAGCAAGCCTGTTCAGATCATCGGGAATCTCGATCCGGCCCACCCGGTCAACCCCGCTGCCGACCAGGTCGCTGGCGTAGACGATGCCGGCGTCCCCCTCTCCCAGCGCGATTTTGGTCAAAACGGCCCGCACGTTTTGTTCATAAGAGACCACATTGGCCAACAGATGATTTTTGAAGTCGGCCCCAAAGATGGGGTCTTGCGCCGCTTTATCTAAAAACTCCAGCGAATAACGACCGACCGGAACTTCCCCGGCCGCCAGGATGATTCGGACACCCGGACTAGCCAGATCGAACAGATGGTTAATGGTAGCCGGATTGTCCTTTGGATAAATGCCCACTAGCCGGTTGCGGGCAAAAATTTGGGGCGTGTTGCTGATGACGCGCCCGGCGTCAATGGCTGCGTTCATCTGCATGGCATTGGCGCTGGCAAAAAGATCGGCGGGGGCGCCCTGGGTCAACTGTTGGGCTAATTGCTGTGATCCGGCGAAGTTAAAAGAAACCGTTACGCCTGGGGTCGTTGCTTCAAATTGTTGGCCTAACTCGGTGAAAGCCTCGGTCAGCGAGGCGGCAGCAAAAATGGTCAACGTTGCGTCTGCTGATCCACGATCGGTGTCTCCCGACTGTATAACCGAGTCGGTTGTTTGTTCACAGGCGTTGACCAACATCATCAGGCCGATGATTAGAATCCATTTGAAGCTGTTCAAGAAGCTTGCACGTTTATCACTACAGGCGTTGATCTTCATTTCGATCAAGTGACAATCTCAATCTGACACCCGGCCAACGGATTGGTAGCGGATTAACAGATGAAGCCTCTATCCGTTAATCTGTTAGGCATCCGTTAACCGAGTGATCGACGCGAAAATTATAGTCCCGGCAAAATTTGACGACAGGTCTCCAGCCACTTCAGCATCGCCTCCAATTGGCCGATGCGAAATTGGTGAACGAGCCAATCATAGGGCCGGCTGTCCCGCAGGTCGGTGGCCCGCTGGTGCTGTTGCTTCAACCAGCTTTGGCAGGCCAGGCGTTGCTGCTCGATAAGAGCCTCGGTCGTACTCCCCCCTTCCAGCCGAGCGAAGTAGAGCTTGGCCAGAAATTCGAGGCGGAACTTGCGTCCATGCTCGACCGGATGGGTTATCCATTCCAGAAAAACTTGATGGCCGGTCTCGGTCAGATGAAACACTTTACGGTCGGGACGATTTTCCTGTGGCTCCAACTGAATAGTGACGTACCCTTTCGCTTCCAGCTTGTTGAGCAGGGCATACAGTTGATTTTGCTTGACGTGCCACACCAGCCCCAATCCCTCCGACTCCGACAGGCGGCGGTAGATTTCATAACCGTGCAGCCGCTCCTGGCGCAAAAATCCCAGTAGGGCAAATTCAATCGTTAGGGGAGATTTAACCTTGGGCATAAGCATCATTATATACTCATAAAATGGGTAGTCAAAAACCGAGTAATCCCAAAACCAACTTATTTTGCCCTGTCTCAACTCCGTGCTATACTTGCCCCGTTATGAACAAAATCTTGGGTAGGGTATTTGTAGTGCTTGTTTGTCGTTTTTTCGAGCTTGTTAGGTGTTACGGGAGGCAGGCTTGTTATTTGATAAAATCGGTGGGGATTTCTTGGAGCAGGTTGATACAAGTGACGACAGGCTGTTTGCTGCTGTCAACGATGGGCTGCGGAGGCTTTGCCGTTGAGCGTGGGGGAGACGGACCGGGCGAAGCGAACCCGGTGACGGAGGCGACTGTCGTTTTGGTCAGCACCGAGGTTAGCCAGGCGGATGATCCGCCAACGGCTACGCCCGTGCCCTCGGCCACACCGGTTCCTTCGCCCTCACCGACGCCAACCGTGGGCACGATGCCTATTCCAACCGTGGTGGGACCGATTTACACATATCATACGGTTGGCCCTGGCGAAACGTTGAGTTATCTAGCCTGGCAGTATGATCTCAGCATCGAAGAGTTAGTGGCGATGAATGGCCTCGAGGGACCATCCGCTTTGATTCGGGTCGATCAAGCGTTGCGGGTTCCGGTGGAGATCGAAACGGTTGCCCCCGACGAGCCGCTGCTGCCGGACAGCGAAGTGGTGTACGGGCCGAGTTACGTCGATTTCGACACGCAGGCTTTTGTCGAAGAGCAGGCTGGTTATCTGGCTACTTACGAACAGTATGTGGATGGAAACCCCGTGACCGGGGCTGACATTGTCAACCGGGTGGCCGAGCAGTTCAGCGTTGGGCCACGAGTCTTGCTGGCCCTATTGGAGCATTACGGCGGCTGGGTGACGAATCCCACGCCGACAGAGCGCCAACGCAACCGCCCGCTGGGACCACGTAACCCCAGAGGGAGCGATCTCTACCTGGCGTTGGGTTTCACTGCCAACCGTATCAACGCCGGTTATTACAGTTATAAACGGGATGGCTTCTGGATTTTCAAGTTGGCCGACTACAGCCGGGCCATCACCCCGACCGGCTCGAACGCCGGGACGGTCGGTATCCAAAATATCCTGGCCATCCATTCTAATGAAGAAACCTGGCCAAAGGCGCTGGGCGAGGAGGGCTTTATGGCCACCTATCGCCGTCTGTTTGGCGACCCGTTCGAGAAGGCTGTCGAGCCGCTCATCCCGGCCGACCTGACCCAGCCGCCGCTCACCCTGCCCTGGGAGCCAGGCCAGGGCTTCTACTTTACCGGCGGCCCTCACCCCGGCTACATCGACGGCAGTGCCTGGGCCGCCATTGACTTTGGCCCGCCGGATGTGTTAGGCAACTGTTTTTACTCGGCTGTGCCCAATACGGCGGCGGCGGATGGGGTTATCGTTAAAGCCCGGCAGGGGGAAGTTTACATTGATCTGGATGGCGATGGACACATTCAGACCGGGTGGGTCCTGTTCTATTTTCATATGGCCCTCGATCTTGACGATCCGGTGCGGGTGGGGCAAACTGTCAACGAAGGAGACATCATCGGCTATGCCTCTTGCGAAGGGGGGCTGTCCAACTCCAGCCACCTGCATCTGGCCCGTCGCTACAATGGTGAATGGCTGGATGCCGGGGGCCCGGTTCCCTTTGCCCTGTCCGGTTGGGTGGTCCAACCGGCCCGGGTTCCTTACGGCGGCACCATCAACAACGGCCTCGAGGTTCGGGAGCCGTGCGAATGTTGGGAAGCTGATATGAATTTGATTGTTCGTAAAGAAATTGAGGAGTAAGCAATGGTTATCGTTCGGACAATTTTTCGCTTGCTTGTCTTTGTCATTGCCATCAGCGCGATTGTTGTGATTCTGGGGGCCGGGTATTGGGCCTTCACCAACCCGACCAGCGCCTCGGCCGCCGCCGAGATTTCGATGGGGGATGCCGCCTCGGTCGGCAAGCAGCCGGAAACTATCGAAGAGTTTTTCCTGGCTATGTACCTGCAAACCCAGTCGGAGACGATCAATACCCCGATTTCGGATGATCCCTCGCCGGTTCCTTTCACCGTCGCCGTCGGCGAAAATGCCCGCACCGTTGGGGCCAAGCTGGTCGAGCAGAGCTTCATCACCGACGCCGACCTGTTCCGCCTCTTTCTGCGCTACAACGGTCTCGACGCCTCGCTGGAGGCCGGGGATTACACCCTGCGGCGCAATATGAATATGCGGGAAATCGCCCAGGTGTTGCAGAAAGCCAGCTTTGAGGAGGTGGTCATCACCATTCCCGAAGGGTGGCGGGCCGAGCAGGTGGCTGAGTTGCTGACCAGAGAGGCGATTATGGATGGGGCGCTATTCCTGGCCACCGTTCGTCAGGGTAGCACCGTCTCCCATCCCCTCCTGGCCGACCTGCCGCCAGGTTCATCCTACGAGGGGTATCTTTTCCCCGACACCTACCGCCTGCCGGTGGACGGCACCCCGGAGGATTTGATTACCCGTATGTTGGACAATATGGCCGAGAAGTTGCCGCCCAACGCCGCCGACCTGGCGGCAGCGCAGGGCTACACTTTCCACGACATTCTGATTGTCGCCTCCATTGTCGAGCGGGAGGCCGTCGTTCCGGCGGAGCGCCCCCTGATCGCCAGCGTCTACCTCAACCGCCTGGCGCAGGGCATGTTCCTCCAAGCCGACCCGACGGTGCAATATGCGATGGGCTACCAGACCGCTTCCGATCAATGGTGGAAAACGCCCGTCACCTTGGATGAGTATAGCGAGGTGGACTCCCCCTACAACACCTATCTGTACGGCGGCCTCCCCCCCGGACCGATTGCCAACCCCGGCATCGACTCGATTATGGCCACCCTCCAGCCGGAGCCATCCACCTATCTCTTCTTTATGGGCTGCGGCGGTGAGGGTGCCCACCTTTTCGCCGAGGATTTCGAGACCCACGAGCAGAACGTCGCCGCTTGTGGGGGGGGTGATGGGGCGGATACCGCAGTATGCACGTAATCAGCAAAAAGGCGTTACGCGAGTTTTGGGAAAAATATCCTGATAGCCAAACTGCGCTTGCTCGCTGGTTCAAACTCATGGACAAACAAGATTTCGAGAATTTTGCCCAGTTGCGTACAATATTTCCAAGCGCCGATCAAGTCGGCGACTTAACGGTATTCAATATTGGCGGCAACAAATATCGTCTGATTGCCTCCATTCATTTTAATCGTGGAAAAGTCTATATTCGCCACGTGTTAACCCATCCGGAGTATGACAGAGGAGAATGGAAAAAATGAGCGTCATAACAGAGGATATTCAGGCTCATTGGCGGGTCGTTCGTCCACTTTTTTCAATTCGCAACGAAAAGGAATATGATGCAGCCATTGAACGGTTGAACGCCTTAATCGACGAAATTGGCACCAATGAACAGCATCCTTTGTATGAACTGCTCGATACGCTGGGGGCAGTGATCCATACCTATGAAGAGAAAAATTATCCAATGCCTGAATGTAGCGGGGTTGACATGCTTCTGTTTTTGATGGAAGAACATCAACTTAACCTATCAGACCTACCGGAGATAGGCCCGCCAGAACTAATTTCAAAGATTCTTGAAGAAGAACGGGAGCTGACGGTGAAGGATCTTCACGCCCTGGCCGCCAGGTTTCAGGTATCCCCGGCCGTATTTGTGTGATTGCATCACGATATGGCCCTGTTAAAACCCTATCCCTTCACAATCAACGGCAGATACAACTGCACACCGCCGATGAGAGTCACGACCGGCGCATCGCCCCTGACGCCAACCTGGGCGGTGGGGCTGATGCTGCCCTCGGCCTGAACGGCGTAATCATCATTGGTGATGAGAGTCTCGGTGTCGGTGATGACGGTGAAGGTGACCTGCTCGGTTTCGCCGGGGGGCAGGCTGGCGACTGTCCACCGGATGGCAGCGCCGGTGGGCGTGCCACCGCCCAGATAGGTGACGCCAGCGGGCAGGGCGTTGGTGATGACCAGGTTTTTGGCCGGGAGAAGGCCGTTGTTGGTCACGGTCAGGGTATAGGTGATGGGCTGGCCCGGCTCGACCTGCTGGGGTCCGGCGGCTTGAATAGCGAGGCCCTGCTCCCGCAGCAGAAAGAGGCCGCTCTCGATGTCGCTAACCAGAATAGTGCCGCTGGGCAGGTAGGGGTAGACGCCCCAAGCCCCGCTGAAGTTGGGGCTGTCACTGCCGGGAAACGTGTCGAAAAAGGTGATCTCGGCGGGGTTGTTCGGGTCGGCAATGTCGAGGATCGTCAAGCCCCGACGATAGGTAGACATATAGTAATGGCTGCCCCGGCTAAAGCCGTTGTGGTCGATGGCACTGGTTGGCCCCGTCCAGATGCGGCTGACGAAGGGCGTGGTCAGGTCGGAGATGTCCAGCGTCCGCAGTCGGGTCTTTTGGCCACCGGCCCACTCATCCAGCTCATCCTGAATAAAAAGGAACATTTTATCTTCGCTCCACCAGCCGGAGTGGGTGTAGCGAGCGCCGGCGTAGGGCGTGGCGCTGATCCGCACCGGCTCGGCTTTGGCGGTCACATCCCAGATATCGACCGTGTCTTCGTTGAAGTCGATGAACAACTCGCAAGGGTTGTGCCCTGCCGCGCAGTCGATGGTTCGGGAGTCGGTGATGACGAAGGTCGTGCCATCGTGGACATAGGTGGCCAGGGGCGGCGCGGCTACCTCAATCGGGGCGGTGGGCTGGCTCAGGTCGAGGAGGCGGACCCCACCCCGGTTAGCGCCCTGGCCCAGATTTGAGCCCATAATATAAGCGTAGGCCGCTGGGCCGCTGCGGAGGACATTCGTGGCATAATCGACATCGCTGATGTAAATATTGTGGGCATTTTTGAACCCGGTGTAGGTTGTCGTCAGGCTGATGGCAGCCGGTAACTCACTGAGGTCGATGATCTGCAAGCCATCATCGACCGACCCATCCGCCACCACGTAGGCGTAGGCGTTCCAGCGGCTTTCGCTGTCGTTGTAAAATTGGTAGACCTTGACATCCCGCCAGAAGGTTTGCGTGCCCGGCACGGTTCCCACCTCGACCGGGTTGAGCGGGTCGGTCACATCGACCACAGCGGTCCCGTTGCTCAGGCCGATAATGGCATATTCACGGCCATCATCCTGATCGACGAAGCCCCAGACATCGTTGGCCGCCGTCGGCGCGGGGGCGAGGCTGAAAGCATCGAGCGGCAGCCGGGCCAGCAGGTCGATCCCCTGGCACACGTAAGGGCCGGCCTGACCGCCCCGGCAGCGGGTGAAGGGGGTCGTCTCGGTTGGGGCGGCCCGGAGCCCGGCGACACTCTCCCGGCTCTGCGCGAAGGCAATCTCTTTGCCGTCCCGAATCGGGGTGAAGCCTTTGGCCCGTAGCGGCGTATAATCAGCCGGGTCTAGCCCTAACAGATAGGTTTTGTGGCGGTCCGGCTCTTGGATGGCAAAGGCATCGGTCTGGCTGTAGCCCCCTTTGACCGGGATGATCTCGCTCAGGAGGAGGGTCCGGTGGGCCGGAGCGACGTAGTAGGTTCCGGCGGCCACCCGCACCTGATCGCCGGGTAGGGCCTGGTTGATGGCGTAAACAATGGTGGCGCAGGGCGCTGCCGGGTCGTGACAGTCGCCGTCATCGACGCCGTTGGGGGCCACATAGCGGAAGGGAAAGCCGCTGGGGTGGGCCAGCGCCGGGGCCGTCATCCCCCACAGAAGCAGTAGGGTAATGACCAACGAGCCGCCGAAAGCTAAAACGAGTCGGTAGCTAATAGGCTGTATTTTTGTCATAGACCGGTGTGAGGTATAATGAAAGGTAGTTGATTTTGTCATCGCAGCGTCGTTCAGTAGGGAGCAGTCTTCGGGCTGCTCCTGTTTATTTGGCGGCCAAACTCTGAATGTTATACCTTAAACCTGGCAAAATCGCTAATTCACAACTTGGATGTAGTTTGCACCATATACCGAAACGGGTAGAATTAATAACGTAGTTAAACTTTATTAAGGCGAAATTTATCAATCATAAATATTAGGACCTTGATGATAGCTTATGACTGAACAATCCTCACCGAAAAGTAATACCCTGGCCACAACCCTTCAGATCCTTGCTCATCAGACCCCGTTAACTCCCGACGAAATCAGCCAACTCCGTCTTTCCGACCTGAATTTGGCCGGTAAACAGCCGACCATTAAATTCCGGCCGGCCGGCGGTAGTGAGTCAAAAACCATCGACTTGAATATCGAGGCACATAGGGCGCTGGTCAGTTGGCTGGTGGCCCGACCCGACTCGACGGCCGATTTTCTCTTTCCGGGCAGCGACGCCGAGGCAATGACCGTTGAGGCGGTGAAGCAAATTGTTACTGCCGCCGGTCAGCCCCAAGCCGGGTCGCCGTCACCGCCAGCCGGTCAAACCGGCCCGATGGCGGATCAAGCGGCGGCCCAACCAAAGCCGCCGCCGCCCTCGCGCGGGCCTCAGCCCCAGCCGCCGCCGGCGGCCGGGGTTGGGAGTCGGGGCGGGCCTTCGCGGCCCGTGCCTCGCTCCGCCCCGGAGAAGGGGGCCCCGCCGCCGGGGGCCAGACCGGTCAATCCGGCCCGTTTTCGAGCCACCCCGCCCTCTTCTGCACCGGAGGCCGAAGGGGGGGGATCGGTCAATATTCCTTTGCCGGGTTCCCGCCCGATCAGCCCCCGGCAACCGATCAAATCGCAGCGATCCGGTCCCGCCACCCCGCCCCGGGTCATTCGGAGTACGCCGTCGCCCCAATTCAAGAAAGTGGAACCGGAGGCCACGGAGTCGCCTCCAACCCGACCCGACAGCAGGCAGCCGCCTCGAGATCAGCCGCAGAGTGGCCCGCCGCCGGCCGAGAAAAAGATCGAGACCAAACCGATGGGATCGGGGACCCCGCCGGTCGAGGCGCCGGAGCCAGCCGCGCCAAGCCAATCCTTTCGCCCGGAGATCAAGACCCCGCCGGTTGAGCCGTCAGCGCCGGCCGAAGCAACGCCTGAACCTGAATCAAAACCTGCGTCGCCACCGGCCAAAGATGCACCACAACCGGCCCCAATCCCGGATAAGCCGCAGCCCTCGAAACCTGTGCCGGATCAAGTAGCCGCTCCCCCGCCACCCACGGCCCGGATGTCGGAACCGGAACCTACAGCCAAGATGCCGGTGCCATCCTCCGCAGAGTCCTCACCAGCGCCGAAGCCCGATTTGACGGCCAGAGAGAAAGCCTCGCCTGATAAGCCGTCGCCGGTGCCGATGCCGGATTTGACGGCGAAGAAGAAATCGTCGCCCGGCCAGCCATCTGCCGAGCCGGATTTGACGGCCAAGGCGAAAATGAAGGAGCCGCGCCCTTCGTCGCCCGGCCAACCGGTGAAACCACCGAGCCGGTCGATGCCGCCGGCCGGACCGTCGCCGTTTGCTCGGCAAAAACCGGCAGATGCCGCCGCCGAACAAGAAAAAGCGGATGATGAGACCGGGACGGCTCAGGCGTCTGACAGTTCCGCCTCGTCTCTGGCCCGTTTCGCCATGCCCGCAGCGGGGGTGGCGGCCTTGTTGGTTTGTGCCTTGTGTGCCGTTGGCGGTGTCTTCGCCTGGCAGAGTGGTTTTGGCGGGTTGTTGGCCCCGTCCGAGGTGGCGTTAGAAACGCCTGGGGCGGACGAAGCGGGGGACGTCGCGGTTGTCGGTGATTCGCCGCTGGTCACACCGACGTCAACTTTACCAGCCACCTTTACGGCGACGCCACCGGCCGCGACCGAGACCTCGGCTCCAACCGAGACGCTGGCCGCGACCGAGACCCCGCTGCCCACCGAGACGCTGACCACGACGCTGGCCGTGACCGAGACGCTGGCCGTGACCGAGACGCTGACTGCGACCGAAACGCCGCTACCGACCGATACCCCGATTCCTACTGATACCCCGGCCCCGACCAATACCCCGCTACCCACCGATACGCCGACAGTCGCCCCCGCCGCCGAAGACGAGGAGGAAGCGGAGGAAGCGGAGGAAGCGGAGGCTACGGCGGAGGTGGCCGATACGCCGCCCCAGGAACCAACCGAGGTTCCCGCCGAGGAACAGACTCCCGAAGCCCCGGCTGAACCGGCCATGAAGTATGAGGCCCCGGTTTTATTGGAGCCGGAGGATGGGGCGGAGTTTATCCGGGGGAATACTATTGTCCTGCGCTGGCAACCCGTGGGCGAATTGGCCCCGGACGAACAGTATGCTGTGCGAATGGTCTACCAGTTCAACAATGCCCCCACCTATCAGGGAGCGAATGTCCGAGAGACGGAATGGACCGTGCCTCTCTCTCTCTACGGCCAGATCGACCCACCGGGTAACCTGTATGAGTGGTACGTCAGCGTCGAGCGGGTCAATGATGACGGCTCCGCCACGGCCATTAGCCCTGAAAGCGCCCGCCGAACGTTTACCTGGAGGTGAGAGGTCAAACAGAACCCCCCGATGGTTCGGGCTGAAAACAGTGATCCATTTTTAAGGGAGAAGTGGGTTGGCTCGCTGGCCTAACTAACTTGAACTAACTTGGAGATTTTGCCGGGTGAATGATGAAATCAACCTATTCCTCAACGATGTCTGTCAATAGACCGACGTTGTGGTTAGCGCGTCATTGGCTGACGCTCTTCAACCTCTTTTTCTTTACGTATGCCGGGTTGCCCTTGCTGGCCCCCTTCCTGCTGGCGGCTGGCTACACCACGCCGGCTTTGTTTATCTACCGGGCTTACGGCCTGACTTGCCACCAACTGCCTGACCATTCCTTCTTCATCTTCGGCCACCAGGTGGCGATTTGCCAACGCTGTACCGCTATTCACGCTACGATGGCCCTGGCCGGGCTGTTGTATGTGCTGCTCCGGGCGCGACGGTTGCCATCCCTTACGTTCCGCTGGTATCCTCTGTTCCTGATCCCCATCGGGATGGATGGCGGGATGCAGTTGATTAGTGAGCTGCTGGTCGTCATCCCGGCTTACAGCTTGTGGGCAGTGGGGCTGGTGGCGATTGCCATTTTCAGTCTCATTCTCTATTTTCAGAATGGGTTGTGCTGGCAGGTCTGGCTATTTTTTCTGGCCGGACCGGTCTCTCTGTTGTTAGTGCAGTACGTCGGCCCCTACGAGAGCGACTGGTTACGGCGAACGGTGACGGGCATAATTTACGCTATCGGCACGCTGTGGCTGGTCTATCCGACATTGGAAGAGGGCTTTCGGGAGACGGCTTCGAGTGAGCAACCGCTTACGTAGCACCCCATCACCCGGCAATAGCCCGCCGGGCATCCAGCCGAAAGCCGGCGGCCCGGGCCATCTGCACCGCCTCGGCAAACTCCGCCGAGGTCAGCCCCCGATTGATCTCGGCATATTTTTGGCCGGTGACTTTGCCGGCCGGGTAATATTGCTCCATCACGTTGATGTAGGTATCACGCCCCATCGTCTCCGCCAGAAAATCGAAAATGTGACCCGTCTCCTCTAACAAACCGGGCATAACCAGATGGCGCACCAACACCCCCCGCTTGGCCAGGCCCCGTTCATCAAAGCGGAGCGGTCCCACCTGGCGGAACATCTCTTTGATGACCCGGCAGGCAGCCGCCCCATAATCTTTGGCTTTGAGGTAGCGCAGGGAGAGGGTCGAGTCCCAAAATTTGAAATCGGGCATATAGATGTCTACGATGCCATCCAGCAGGCGCAGGCTTTCCAGCGAGTCATAGGCCGAGGTGTTGTAAACAATCGGTAGCCGCAACCCGGCCTCGACGGCCAGGGGCAGCGCCTCCAAAATTTGGGGGACGACGTGTTCGGGCGTGACAAAGTTGATGTTGTGGCAGCCCATTGCCTGGAGTTCCAGCATCATCGTCGCCAGGTCTGCCGGGCCGACTTCCGTGCTTTTTTCATCCTGGCTGATGTCAAAATTTTGGCAGAAGACGCAGCGCAGGTTGCACATCCCAAAGAAAATCGTGCCGCTGCCCCGCCAGCCCCGCAAACAATCCTCCTCGCCAACGTGGGGAAAGTAGCTGGCTACCTGGGCATACCGCCCGCTTTTACAGGCCGCCGTTTTATCGGCCAGCCGGTTCACCCCACAGTCACGGGGACAGACGGTGCAGCTTTCCAGAGCAGCCACGGCTTCCTCGGCCCGCCGTTGCAGCTCCCCCCGGCGATGGAGGGCCAGGTAGGCCGGTTCAAAATCGGCGGCTGGTAATGTGTATTTTGAGGGTGGTTTCATCATAAGTCACCTCCGACTCGTAAAGCGTAAACCGAAAAACGGAAGGCGTCTCGGCGTGGTTAAAATTAGATTGACCCCGGAACGTCCGTAAAACGAAACACGTAAAAGCGTAATGATCGGTATCGCCAAATTTTTACGTTTTACGGTTTATGTTATACTCCATTTTTGACAAAAAATCCAGCCTGATGTAATATCCGGGGCCACAATAAAAAACGCGCCGCCTCCGGGTGCGGGAACACCCAAAAGGCGGCTGACCCCTCAAACTGGCCAAACAGTCTGAGAGGCTTTGCTTATTGTACCAATCTTTCTGAATGGGACAAAATAGGCGGTCGCTCTATAACTGACATCAGTGGGGGTGGCCGTTTT
>CAZWZZ010000053.1:0-15277 GCA_964638395.1 uncultured Caldilineaceae bacterium | reverse complement strand
TCTTCCTGAGCCACAAATATCTTTTGCCGATAGCACATTTTACTGATCCGTCTCTAAAATCGGCAAATCAAATGATCCTCAAGGACGCCTGGCCAGCTTACAAACGGCCAGCCCTTACAAGCTCAAGCTGCTCCACACCTTCAAAGCAGACAATGCCACCGCCGCCGAAGAAAGCCTCCACGCCGCTCTGCATGATCAGCGCATGGAGGGGGAATGGTTCAAGCTGTCGGATGAACAGCGGAAGGCGCTTGTCTTGGTCACTGCGTTTCAAGAGGGCGGCTTTGTGGCCGGGAAGCAGGTGGTTGCAGCCGAAACGTTGTTACAAGATGAATAGGTCTTAGTCGAATCGGAGAAACGTAATGTCTTTAGAAGCCATCTTTATAAGCATCGCCACCGGCATCGCAGCCAACTACATCAAAGACGCCGCCGATAAATCGGTGGGGCCGGCCAAAGAGATGCTCTCCGAGGCTTGGGAGCTGTTCAATTGGGGCCGGGCCGCTGACAGATACCAAAAAAGTCTACAAGAGCAACACGCCAAGATTCGCATCTTGGGTAAGTCTGAGCCGATTCCCTTGAAGGACATCTTCACCGATCTGTATATCCTCGATACCCTGACCGCCCACCGCCGCTTTAGCTTCGACCAGATCAAGGCCAACGCACCCACCCGCTTTGACCGTCACCCCGATCAAAGGCGCGTCCACGGCCTGAAGCTGGTCAGCCAACCCGAAGGGCAGCGGCTCTTCATCCTCGGCAAACCGGGGGCCGGTAAAACCACCTTTCTGAGGCACATCACCCTCAAAGCGATTGAGGGTAAAATCAAGAAAATCCCCATCTTCATCTCCCTCAAAGAGTGGTCGATGTCCGGCCAGACGGCGCTGCTGCCGTTCATCCTCCAACAGTTTGAGATTTGCCAATTCCCCCGCGTTCAGACCTTTGTCGAGTACATCCTGGAGGGAGGGCAGGCCATCATCTTGTTTGACGGTCTGGATGAAGTCAACCAGGAGGATGGCCACCGTCGCCAATTGACCTACCTGCTCCAAAACTTCGCCAAGCAGTATGGCCAGAGCCAGATTTTTATCACCTGTCGTCTGGCGGCCAACGACTATGCCTTTGAGGGATTTCAGGATGTCGAGGTGGCCGATTTTACCGATAAACAAATTAAGGCATTTGTGGCCAAATGGTTTCGGGATGACGAGATCAAGCGAAGAGCGTTTCTCGAAGAATTCTATGCTGACCGGAATGAAGGCGTCCGGGAGTTGGGGCATACACCCATTCTGTTAACCCTGCTCTGCCTGACCTTTGAGGCCAATATGGAGTTTCCCCACCAGCGGGCAGAAATCTACTACGATGCCTTGGATATTTTGCTGCGGCGGTGGGACAAGAGCCGCAGTATTCAGCGGGATAAAATTTATGAGCAACTAACGCCGAAACGGAAGCAGCACATGTTCGCCCACATCGCCGCTAAAACCTTTGAAGAAGGCGATTACTTCATCCCCCAACGCAAATTGGAAAAGCTCATCGAGACTTATTTAGGGAATCTTGGTTCAACTGAGGATGAGATTGATGGACAACAAATTCTGAAGGCCATTGAAGCGCAGCACGGCCTCTTTGTGGAGCGAGCCAAACGCATCTACGCCTTTTCCCACCTGACCTTTCAGGAGTATTTCACCGCCAAATATATCGTCGATAATGAAGCTAGGGGCACCACCGAACGCCTGATCGACCATCATCTCACCGATGATCGCTGGCGAGAGGTATTTCTCCTGACGGCCAGCCTGCTGGATGAAGGGGATGAGTTTTTCAATCTGTTCCGGCAGGCGATTGATCGGTTGATAACGGATGAGGCATTAGTTGAGCTATTGGTGTGGGTTAACCGAAAAGCAATGGCTGAGGATGGTTCAAAGGCAACAGCGATGAGAATGGGCTATTTGTTTATAGCCCTCGACGGTACCCCTACCCGCGACCTCGCCCCAGCCCCTGCCCTCGACCTCAACCGCGACCTCAACAACGCCCGCGCCCGCGCAGAGATCGCTCGCAACCCCAAACACTACGCAGACTCCCGGCCTGTCTTCCCCGCCCCTGCCCTCGCCCTCGTCCTAGAATTCATCCGTTGTCTGGACCTAGCCAACGACCTCGCCAGCGTCCACGACTTTAAACTTGATCTCAACTTAGTCTATACTCTGTATTTCGGTCAACTATTTAGGCGTATAAATGATGTTGATTTTGCCCATCCTCACGTTGCTAAATTTGCTGACTATTTCGTCAACATCGTTCAGCTTAGTCAGCAAGTCAATGCACCTGACTTAATTCAGGCTCTAGCCGGCTTAACCGTTCCTTTGCCAAATGCTGTCCCCGAAGTTTGGGAACAGTTTTCTAAGCAATTTGAAGAAATCTTACGAAACCATCGGGATTTAGAATACGCCTGGAACTTAAAAAGAAAACAGTTGCGGCAGTTAACCATCTACCTGGAAGCCAACAAACTCTTCCTCGACTGCCTCGACGTGGCTGATTACGTCTCTAATCGGCAAGTC
Source organism: uncultured Caldilineaceae bacterium (assembly GCA_964638395.1). Taxonomy (GTDB): domain Bacteria; phylum Chloroflexota; class Anaerolineae; order 4572-78; family J111; genus CAZWZZ01. The sequence continues at coordinate 12,746 of CAZWZZ010000053.1, read as the reverse complement.
CTCAAGGACAGCCTCCTCTTGCCGCCCGGCGAATGGCGGATGGCGTAGAGCGAGTGCGTTCTTAGTTGATCCCCACCATCTGTTTGAGCAGTGGCGTTGTAGTCCTTGAGGATCGGTTGGCAAGTCGTCTCTTCTTTGATATAATGTCGTATACCAACTCTTATACGACGTTAAATCACAGGAGAAATGACCATGAACGCCCTTACAACTGTCTCCAATAATGAATCGATTCTGGTTCCTACCCAACCCCGCTCGAAAGATCACGCCCACCGGCTGAACAAATTCACCCACTGGCTTGGCTCGGCTCCCTGGTACGCGCCTGACCTGGCCGCCTATCGGGATCATCTCCTCCAGGCTGGCTATGCGGCGTCGAGTATCTCGGCTCATTTGTCCACCATCCGGGGGCGCTACCAAACCCTGCTCCGAGACCGCGACCTCTTCTTTGAGATCGCTGCCCATGCGTTAGCCGATGAAACGCCTACTCGCGCCGATCTCAAGGCGACGGTTGACGAATATGTGGCACGGCTGAAAGTAGCGATTGATCCCCAGGCCGCACCGGTCACGACCATCACCCGCCAAGACACGGCGGATAGCGAGCATCTACGCCTGACCAGCGAGCAGGCTAACGCCTTGATGTCACAACCCGGCGTCGATTCGCCCAAAGGCTTGCGAGACACAGCGGCTATTGCCCTGATGCTCTGCTGTGGCCTGCGTGAGGCCGAATTGTGCCAACTGCGGGTCGATGACCTCCGCCAACGATTAGGCGGTGAATTGGCCCTCCTGGTCAGGGAAGGCAAGGGAGCCAAACAGCGACTTGTGCCCTACGGTGCGCTGTCGTGGGTGTTGGTCATTGTCGATGCCTGGCTAGAATCGGCGGGGATCGATTCAGGATTTGTCATGCGTGGCTTTTACAAGGGCAATCGCAAACTGAGATCGGGCAAGGTATCAACGCGGCAGATTGAACGGATATTGGCCGATTACCCGATTGTCATTGACGGCAAGTTGACCGCCGTGAAGCCTCACGATCTACGAAGAACTTACGCTCGCCGCTTACACGCCGCTGGCGTTGACCTGGTGGCCATCCAGCAGAATTTAGGCCACGCCGATGTCAAAACCACGTTGGGCTACATCGGCACGTTGGATGTCAGCGACCGGCAGCCGCCTGCTGTCTATTCGTTCGATCTGGGAAGGATTGCCAGGTAAAGAGCAGAGGCCGCTCGACATGAGTGGCCTCGCGGTCCTTAAGGACCAAAATGAAAATGCCTCAATGCGGTTAAAATATGCGAGGCATATCTGTCAACGGAGCGTAGGTGGTTGACGGCTACACGGTAGCCGATTCAGCCGCCACCGTCAAATAGATGAGAGGTGGTTTTTTTATGACTTACCTTTACAAAATGACCTTAAAGGCTAACTTGCTTGATGTAACAGAAATGATAAACAGGCTCAATCGAGAAAAAGAGTTAGGGTTATCTTTTCATAATCAACAAAGCGTGTGTGCTTGGAGTATTGGAAATTGTCTTATCAAAGCAAGGCGCATGAGTCAACATACCCAAATCGAGCTTGATAGATACAAAAAATTACATCCCGATTCTGAGGCTGTGGATGCCTGGAAAGAAATTATTTCCCTATTTGATGAAGCCAGTTTGATTATTCAAGATACGTTAAGATATTTGACCAGTTCTGAGGTGGCTGCGGCGGCACTTAACGAAATACCAGAAATGCTTACTTGGCCAATACCAGAAAACTTTGTCAGTAATCCGCTTTCAGAGGAACAATACAAACACAGAAGGCGGACTGAGCAACCCGAATTATCCGAAGAAGAACTAAATGAGGATTGGCGAAATTGGAGTCAATGGATTGAGGAAATGCAAAAAAAACTACAAGAGCGTGGAAAGTTGGATGAAAAAACACCGGATCAAGCTATAGATGAATTTTTCGGCAACAAAACAGAGCCGCCCGCCCAAGCCGCCGAAGACTACTATAACCACCATCATACCGAGAGCGAAACGCGGGAGAGTCTACAAAATATGTCCGTGAAGAGAGAGTACTACTTTAAACATATCGAAAATCGCACAATAGAGGATGGTCCAACGATAATTCGGATTATAAATCATGTGGCTGAAATCAATAATGACGACCCGGATAGCGTTTTGGTAGCTCGTAAAAACGGCGGTTTCTGGCAATACAAACACGAAGAACGTTTTCGCTTCCCGCCGTTTGATCCAGACCCTCTCCCCCCACATAGGACTACCCTCGAAATGCTCGAATGGCTGGCCGAATCCAATTGGGGTGAGGGAGGTTGTCAAATTGTAATTCCCCTGGCTATTGATGATTTAATTCCTGTTGTTCGTGATATATTATCGTCATACGAAATCAGGTTTCTACTCTCTTTTGAGGAAATTCACAAGCTCGGCGAGGCGGTTTTTAGCTTGACCTGTCCGACTTGGGGGCAGGCACAATGGGGAGATTTAGGCACAATGAGGTTAACCAGACGTTTTGATGTGACCTATTTGATCTTCTCAGCTATTCCTTACCCGTCTGGTGATGAAGTGTCAGCCGCCAAAATGCACGGTGATTATCACCTTTTCAGATATGGCAAGCGGAAATATCGGGGCAGAGTAATACGGATATTTTTTGACAATTTGCGGCAAGACCCAATTTGGCAGCGGGTTAATGATAGCCCACCCCCTGGCCCGGCTGAGGAGACGGGCGAGTATTTATCACCCAAGCCACTGACGAATGATGGCTACAATCTCCGCAAAGTCCATGATCTCCTCAATGAAATCTCTAACGAAGATGATTTACGAAATCTCTGTTTGTTTGAAACTAATTTTCGACCCGTCCATGAGCAACTCAAAGAGGATGACCGCAAGCCCAAAATCTTACATTTTGTATTGATCCACGCCAACCAGAAAGGGCTGATTGACCAACTACTCGATTGGGCAAAAGAGACGAACCCGACCCGGTATGAAGCCGGGAAGCCTTATAGAATCGAGGATTAGAGCGAGGTATACCTATGCCATATCATCAAACATCCGCAACCGACATTATCAAAACTGCCCGGCTAAGAGGTCAAGTCCAGCATTTCTATGAACGGCTTGACCGATTAGAGGCCACGGGCATCATGAGCAATCTGTGGAAGCGCTATCGGGAAGACATCCAGCGGAAGGATACAAAAGCTCCGGTCGGGCGAACCTGGTATTGGACATTCATTGTCACGCCGTGGGATATTATGCAGCAATGGCAATCCCTAAAAGCTGAGAAGTACAATGCCGACATTATGGTAAGCAATACAGAGGGGTTGATTGAACAGCATAAGAATTACCGCTCTGCCGTCCAGCAACGGCTCAATGAATTTCGGCCCATCCTGGAAGCGGCTCAACAACAGTTGATTGTTGAGGTGTCGGAAATCGGCTCAGACCAATTAGAAGTTGTTTTCCGAGATGGCCGGACGAATCGTTACGACGAACCGCTCCGGGACGTGGTGGATGCTCTGATTGAGGCGGTCCTTGGGGACGGTGGGGAAAGAGACGTGGCTACTAAAGTAGAGGATGAGAATATTGATTTACCTAAAAAACCCCGAACTCTACAAAAATGGAAAAGAGCCTATGCCATCATCTGTCAGACTAGAGAAAACTTTCTTAATGCTTACGATGAAGGTAAGACAGATGATCCAACGCCAAAAGCGGCGGATTACATAGACGCATTAAAAGCAGAACAGATCACTTATACTGGGAGACAAATAAATAAGATCATGAAAGCGGGGGATGCTGGTTTGCTAAAATAAGCGAATTTTTCCGAAATTTCCATTTTTTCCAACTGCGTTTGATAAACTGTTGTCAAAGTTGCACAAAGCAACAAATTGACAACAGTTTTTTTATTTTCTACCGAGGTAATTTGACAATGCAAAAAACAGAAAGATTTGGCCTGGTACTCAGCCCGGCTGAAAAAGAGGCGGCGCTTCGATTAGCGCAAGGCGAATCGATGGCGGCTCTAATCCGCCGACTGATTCGCAAGGCGGCCAAAGATGCTGGGCTGTGGCCACTTCAACTTCAACAGGAGACATCTAATGACCACAAAACATAACCCGGCCACCGAACAACGGCAATCACTCGGCCACATTTATGCCTGGATTCATTTGAGAGCCGAATATCTGCGGAAGCAGGCTCGCCTGAAGGCTGAGGCCGCAGACGGCCAGACTGCCCGCCAGACCTCACAACCGGAGGCTGCGCCCGATGAAATGCGATAGCACGAAGAAGCGCCCATTAGCATCACTCGCCGGTATTGGAAAATTCTCGGCCAACCAACTAGCCGCATTGACGCGAGGCTATCGCTACCTGGTGGCCCTGACCGATGAAGAAGCCGAGGCCGAAGCCGTCCTTAAGGACACGCCGGCCGGCACTGCTGTTAATGAGAAACAATAAGAGGAAAGTGGTGCATCATGAGGAAAAACAAAACCGCCCCTGCCAGGGCGGTCTTGCCTGCGACGTGCAGTATAGTTAATTCTTGTGACGAGAATGATTATACCACAGCACAATCTCCGAGACAACCCTCGCAGACAATTCCCGTTCAATGTGCATCTCTGAACCTCATTCCTAAAATCAACGACTTAGCATGAGGTATAGAAGAATATGATTTTTGAACATTCACCAAAACCTGTGGCCCCTATCACGGGGCGGCAGCAGGAAACACTAATCAGTTTAATCAGACGTATCGGAAAAATTCGGAACTGGGAATACAAATCTATGTTCAACATTCCAATCACGACCACAATCCCGCGCCTTACCAAACGTCAGGCTTGGCTGCTCATCGGTCGGATTATCAGCGATCTGGACGCTGAAAGGGGCCGGTCGTGAGTGACGCACCAGAAACGCTTGAACTGCCTCACTCAACAGTGTCCAAGAATGGACATGGAGGCAACGGGAAAATCTTGCTCGATCATCATCGAGAGCAACTAGAGATGGAGAGTGCCATCTCACCATCTGTTATAGAACAACGTGGCTACTTCTCCATCACCAGTCCCAGCGAGGCAAAGGAGTTGGGGTTTAGCCATCGCCAGGCATCTACTGTATCAGCAGACTACCCGGCCCTCATTATCCCTTATTACAACACGTCGGGCCAGGTGGCCGTGCATTGCATGAGGCCGGACGCCCCGCGCAGCATAGACCTCAAGAAAAAGAAGAAGCTGCCTGACGGGACTTACCCTCAAAAGGTTCTCAAATACGAAATGCCGAGGGGTAGCGGCAACATTCTCGATTGCCACCCCGCAATTATCGGGGCGCTCGCCGACCCTGGAACTCCTCTCTTTTTTACCGAGGGCGCTAAAAAAGCTGACGCTTTGATTGCTAAGGGGTATGTCGCCATAAACATCAACGGCGTGTACGGCTGGCGCGGCACGAACAAAAAACAGGGAAAAACCGCGCTATCGGACTTTGAAGACATCGCCCTGGCTGGCCGTGACATCATCCTGTTATTTGATAGCGACATCCGAACAAATGCCAATGTGAAAGGGGCCTTGCGCCGATTCAAAGCCTTTCTGGAAGGCAAAAAGGCGTTTGTTATCCCCGTGCTACTCCCCCCTAGTGAGGACGGTAAAACGGGAGTGGACGATTGGTTTGCATCAGGCAAAACGGCGACCGACCTCGACCAGCTCATCAACTATTTCAGTGTTTTCTCCCCCGATCTGGGACAAAGTAGAAAGCGCAACTGGACAACCGAGGAGATCATCGACACCTACGAGGATTGGAACTATCGCTTCGCTTTGAATGATATGAATGACACCATTGAAGTCAATGGAGAGCGATTCACGGACACGCGAGAAAACATCCTTCAGGCTCGGCTGAGAGATGAAGGGATACCAGTGACCCACGGCCTCAATGCCATCCACGTCATGGGTAACAAAAATCGTTATCACCCCCTCAAGGCATACCTTGAAAGTTTGGAATGGGATGGCGGAGATCACATCAAGCTGCTGGCCACCTACTTCGCGGATAAGGAGGGAATGTTTCCTACGTGGCTTAGGCGGTGGCTGATTGGGGCCGTGGCCAAAGTGATGAGTGACGGAGCCAGCCAGAATTTCATGCTCGTTTTAGCTACCGAGGCAGACGATAAACGCGGGCAAGGCAAAGGGAAATCCTATTTTACCCGCTGGATTTGTCCGCTTGACCGGTATTTCACCGAAGCCTACATCAACCCGGAAAGCAAAGATTGTCGTCTCAACCTGATTCGTTATTGGATTTGGGAGGCCGGTGAACTGGGGGCGATTACGCGCAAGGCTGATAGAGAGGCGCTCAAGAGCTTCATCTCAATGCAAACCGTAGAAGATCGAATGAGTTATGGGAAATATAACACTGAGAAACCGGCTGTAACGTCATTTATCGGCACTATCAATGATGAAGGTGGGGGTTTTCTCAACGATCCGACCGGCAGCCGCCGTTATGTGGTATCGACAATTACCGGTATTGACTGGGACTACATCGGGCTTGACAAGAACCAGATTTGGGCACAGGCATACCATCTCTACAAATCAGGTGAACCGTGGATGCTGACAGAGGATGAGCAGAACCAGAGAGATCAAGTGAATGCCGCTTACCAGGTTGAGGAACCTATGGAGAGTTTGGTTTTGACCAAATTCGAGATCGACTCTGAAAAACGCGACAATCAATTCTGGTGGCTCACATCGGCTGAAATTCTTGAACACTTGGAGCTTGACCCGACTCACCGAGGGCTGGTCACGAGGCTCGCCTCTGTCCTGAAACGCGAGGGGCTAGAAAAAACTAACCAGGTTGTAGCCGAGAGGCCGAGGAAGAAGCGGGTAAAGGGGCGCTATTGGCAAGGCATAAAGATCAGAAATCAATGATCTTTCAACCTTTCAACCTTTCAACCTATTTCCTATGTTTTTGTTTTCGGGGGACTACATAAGTAGGGTAAAAGAGGACGAGACCCCCTCCCTACAGCGTCATGCGTAGTCCCCCAAAGAGAAAAAGTATAGAAAGTGGTTGAAAGGTTGAGAGAGGTTGAAAGGTTGAAAGGTTGAAAGGAAAGGTTGAAACCATGAATGAAAAGATGAAACAACTTGAGGAGAGAATAGCTTTACTCTCCACTATGCCGGAAAAGGCAGACCTGCTACAGAGAGCGAAAGATCAACTGAACGAATTGCAAGCCGAAATCAACGCAGGCTCTATCTACCGCTTCGATCCCCAAGTCGTGAAGGCCGTTCTGGACAACTGGATAGAGGATCATCCGGTTACGCTCTATGCCGACAATGGAACCCGGCCCGTGACGTTTCGGAACCCCGGTGAGTTGCGGGCCTACGCACGATGAACCGAATAATCGAACCGTTGGTTGAGTGGTTTATTCACCATTCGTGGGAACTGTTAGCGCCGGGAGGCACGATGCTCTTTTTACTCCGGCTGGCGTTCCTGACCGGAGTGGGGCGTTATGATGAGCTATGGCAACAAATCCCGCCATCTGTGATTTATGTTCTGAGCCGCCGCCCCTCCTTCTATGACGGCGGCACAAACGGGACTGACTATGCGCTCTACCAGTGGGAAAAGGGCGCTGACGGGTATCCTGTCGGCGAGCCTCATCAATGTCTCACCAGACACCTCCTACACGAGCGCGGCTGATTTTGTCCACAGAAGAAAGCAGGAGAGCCGAGTCCTCAAGGACTCGGCTCTCCTATCATCACAGGAGCAGGTTCATCACGCCCGCCCCATAGTCAAGAAAGGAATCGACTCATGCTTACCAAGCAATCATCAATCACTAATAATTCTACCCTGCCGATTTTCGCAAGTCAAAATCGCGGCTCCGTCTTTTGTTTTTCGCCAAATCGAGTAGAATCAAACTGTACCAAACAGAAAGGATTGCCTATGAACAACCCCCTCTTTTTCAACCAATTAACCACAGATACAGGAGGCATCTCATGAGTACAACAATCAAATTCGGCGTCCTGGCCGCACTGGTCATCACTCTCATCGCCATCGCCGCCGTTTCCATCCTGCCCGCCGCTTACCAACCCGCTATCATCATCACAGCGGCCCTGGCCCACATCGCCACGATGATCGGGTATTACGTTGTGTTCCTGCGGCCCCAACGCAACCATAACTAATCAAAATATTTCGATGAAATAAAAAAGGCCCTGGCAATTAAGCCAGGGCCTTTTTGTTATCCACGGTCCTTGTGGACCACTAATTAACTGCATTTTTGTACCTCATTTAGTAGATTTCGCATAAGCTCCTCTATTGTATGTTTTAGCCCTCAATCCCTGCTCTGACCGGTGAGAAATCGGGCAAAATCCAAAAGCTGCTTACGTTGTTCCGGGGAGAGTGTTCGGGCAAGCTCAATTAGCTGTTGAATTGTGGTGTCATCTCCAGGCTTTACTGGAGATGCTGGGGGGAGAATACCAGCAAGGCGCAGGAGCATTTCGGGGGATGCTTCGAGCGTCGTTGCTGACTTGATGCAAAAATCGGCGCTTGGCGAAACGTCACCACCCAAAACTTGCGAGATAAGAGGACGTGAAATTTTACTGCGGCGGCTAAACTCACTATGGGACCACTGACGCCGATTCAATTGCTCAGATAGCCACGCTCTGAAATCCTCGTTCATTGGTTCATTGTACACTGAATCGACACCTGTTGAAAATTCAACAGAAGTTATTGACAATCAATAGCTTTTATGATAAACTGTTGAAAATTTAACATTTCGATATTTTTTCAACAAGTGAGGTGACCATGAGCGAAACCATTACAGCGTCGTTTGTCATCACGACCAGGCAAAAACATTGCCTTAAGCAGTGGGCAGCCGCCGATGACCGCAGTGTGTCATATATCCTACGTGACATTCTCCAAAAGGAATGTGACCGCCGCGAGGTTCAACCCAACGCCAATCCGCACCAGTCCTTAAGGACCACTCGCCAAAAATAACAAGACGCCATCCGGGGGCCACCGGACAGCGTCTCTCAACATCACACATTACAAGCTGAAAGGAGCAATGTGCAATGTCTACACAAAATTTTAACCCACCCGCCCGATCAGGGCAAGCTGTATTACACCTTCTATACGCTGTGCAGCGCAGCCAAGGGGGTGTGAAATGATCTTCCTGACCCCCGAAGTAATTCTCCCGACTTTGTTTGCTCTAGTGATCGGTATCGGAATAGGCGCTAAGTCGAAAAGTGTCGAGCATCTTCTCGCCACTATTCTAAGCATCATCGCCTTATATACGGTTTATGTCACGACGTTTACTCCCGAAGCTGTACCCACTGATGACCTGTTTGATCTTATAGCCGTTTTATGCACCTTGGGCGCAATTTACCTGGGCTGGGACATCAGAAAACGGGCCATTGAAAAATTTATCAAGCGACGAGACGGGTGGGACGATGATTAAACAAGAGCCGCTCATTCTAAAATTGGATCGGTGGGAAGCGACCATCGTTGATTTCGTGGTCAAAGCCGTGGTTTGGTTGACCCCCACCTTCACCGCGATTCTGCTCTATCAAGCTTTGCGGAACGCGCTCACGCTTGATGTCGCGCCGGCCATCATCGGAGCCGCTGTCATCGAACTGGCGGGGTTGGCGTTTATGCACTCAATGATGGCCTACTTCTACGAGTGGAAGGGAGAGCAACCGGCGAAGGTGAATTTCTTCATCACGCTCGCCTGCGTGATCGGCTATACGGTGACTGCTCTGGTGATCGCCTTGGTCGTCAAGTTCCCGAATGATGTGATGTTGACCAAGAGCGTCTCCTTGTCTGACGCAGGCAAGATTATTGTGCCCGCTCTGGCTGTCATTCTCTCGATGCAGTCTGCTTTAGTGGGGGCGGTGCGAGCTTCAACAATGAAAGCGCGACTATTGCATAGGGAGCAACAACCCGGTCAAAAAGAGAGCAAATCTGGTCAAATCCGCGCAAATGCAATGTCATCATCAACCGCTCGGCGATCATCTGAACAGAATCGAGAGAAACCAGCGGGTAGCGCCAAACGCCCGGATGAGCAATCAGCCGATGAACGTCGCGCCCATCTTGATCGGGCTAATGAGCAACGCGAACTGACGATCACCGAGCGCCGGGCTGCTGTCGAGGAGTTGCTCAATGATGGTCGGACGCAGCAGGAAATTGCCGAGACGTTGGGAGTGCATCCTACCACGGTTTATCGAGACAAGAAAGCATTGGAGGAAAAGCAGAGTACTGGTTCTGGCTTGATTGATGCTCTGCCGATGGATGACACTGGAAAGGATGCGCTGAAAGAATCGGTTGACTACTTCACGAATGGGGCCGGGGGTGGAAAATGAGCAACGCAATTATGCACTCAACGCAGATCGGCGTCCATCTGACCCTGACCGTTGTCACTCGAAATGACACCGGCAGCAGAATCGACACCGCCCATCTTGCCGACTTGACGCCGATTCTGTTTTGGCTGTTGACAGCGATTGAACAGATCGACCGGCTCACAACCCGCGCCGCTCGATGCGCCGCCCGTGTCGTGTTTAGCGTTGAAACCTGGCTCAATGAGCCGGTTCACATCTCACTTTGGTATCAATACAGCCTGGTCAAAAACTTGGCTAAAAACCTGGTCAAAAACCTGGCTAAAAACCTCCAGGCACTCATTTCCCGGCTGTTTGATGCGAAAATGAGTCTCTCCGAGGTTTTTGGCCAGGGGAGGAAACAACGATGAATCTAAAACGCAGAGCAACAGCATTAAGCCGAATCGTCTTAATGCTCCTGGGCAGAGAGAAGTTGGCCGGGGCACGAATTACGCAGGCCCACCGGGGGGCGCGTCACTTGAGCTTGGGGCTACGCCTGGTCGATCCTACGGAACTGGACAAGGCGTTGAAACTCTCCGAGGCTGTGGCGATGGCGTCCAACACCGACAACGTTTTGGCCCATCGGCAAGCCGGGTTGATCCTCTACCAATTCCAACTTGCACAAGGATACTGGGAGAGTTACACCCGCGCCGACCTGCCGAGTAGTGAGGCCGTAGGGTTAGCAGAACAACGCCGGCCGGTTGCGTTCCAGTTGGACCCGCCCCATGCCCTGGTAGCAGGGACCACCGGCAGCGGTAAATCGGAGACGGTCAAATCAATCATCGTCTCTCTGATGACCAGCTTCACGCCTGATGAGTTGGCCCTGGTGATGATCGACCCGAATCGGGATTACATCGACCTGAACAACGCGGCGCACCTGGCTATCCCGATTGCCCATGACGCGGACTCGATTCGGACGGGCCTGGCCTACGCTAACCGGGAACTGCTACACCGAATCGACGCTAACAACCGGGATGATAAGCGGTTGGTTGTGGTGATAGATGAGGCCGAATCGGACATCGCTCTGGGCGACAAGGTGAATTTGGAATTTGCCCAGAACATCGCCAAAAAGGGCCGTGCTTTCGGCGTGCATCTGGTCGTTTCTACCCAGGAACCGAAGGAAAGAACGCTGGAGGGCTTTCTGGGGCAACTTCTGAACCGTTTCGTGGGGACGGTACGGGATGGCAGGGAGTCGGCTCTGTTCACCGGCCACGCCGGGCTGAACGCTCACAAGCTGACCGGCAAGGGCGACTTCCTTCACGTGGTCGGGGCCGAGTATCACCGTTTCCAGGTGGCCCAAGTCACCCGCCGAGACTTCGATTCTCTGGAGCGGGCTGAAATCAAACAGCCGTTTGAGGATGTGAGCCATGACCTGGTGATTTTGCCGGATGAGCCGGAAACCAACGAGGGGGGCCGTCCGGCCTTGACTGTCGATCCGATTATGACCGCCCGCTACTTCTGGAACAATCCATACGCCATAAGCCGGAGTATGGCGGCTGAACGCTTCGGCCTGACCCGGACGGCCCATAATCTTCACAAAAATTTCACTATCGAATTTACTGAGGAGCTTAAGCGACTCAGAGGAGGAGCATAGCATGAACACCCAAACGTTGATCCTGGTTCTAATCCTCATGGCCCTGGCAATCCTGGCCGGGCTGGTATGGCTGGCGATTCTCGGCTACATCCTGGCCTACGTGGTCTTGGCCGTCTTGGTCACTGTGGCTCTGATCGCTCTGGGCCTGTCGTTCGGTCTCATTCATCAGAAGATGACTAACGACCGGCAGCAAGCCGATTTTGTGGCCAATGCCAAAGAGAATATGCAGCTTTTGCAGCAGCAGCAGCGGGCCTTGAACGCGATGAACCAAAATTCTCTGGTCCGCAATGGGCATAGCCAGCTGCCCGCACCGGCCGGCAGCGGCAACTTCACCATTGACCATGCCGCCTTTGACGAACTGGACGATTGACCGATCTGCTTACGAGTTGCCCATCATCATCAGCACCGATGATGGGCAGTGGTAAATAGATTGGCGGTCCTTGAGGGCCGGATTAGCAAATGAGGATTGAACGATGAAACAAACCGAACCTAAAAAAACTATGACATTTGTAGAGGTCAAAAGAGCGATAATCTACGCCAGAGTATCGACCGACCAGCAAGCCGAATATGGCACAAGCATTGATAGCCAGGTTGAGAAGTCGCTGGCCTACGCCAAAGCGCAGGATATGCGCGTTGTGGCCGTCTTCAAAGAGGATTACAGCGGCCAAACCTTAGACCGGCCCGAGCTGAACAAAGTCCGGGCCATGCTCCAGGCCAAGCAAGCCGACGCTCTGGTTATCTATAAGGCGGATCGTCAAGACCGCTCATGGGCCGGGGTGAATTATCTCATTTTCCTACAGCTATACTTTCGCAGATTTCGTTGACGGAAATAGTTAACATAACGACAAAAATGCC
>CAZWZZ010000052.1:0-15369 GCA_964638395.1 uncultured Caldilineaceae bacterium | reverse complement strand
TTCCTATTCAAAAAATATTACATTTAGGAGACATACAATGGCTAAGATTACCACCTGTCACAAAGGAAATATGCTCTTTGAAAGCAAAATGGGCAATCACGCTGTCCTGATTGATGTTCCCCCGGCGATGGGGGGCAGCGACCGGGGGCCAACCCCGCCGCAACTCTTTATCGCCTCGCTCGGCTCCTGCATTGGGGCCTTTGTCGCCAATTATTGCCAGCAAGTCGGGGTCGATGCGGAAGACCTGAGCGTGGATATTACCTTTGACAAGGTCGGCCCGCCCACCCGTCTGGTTAATTTGCAAGTGCAGATCAACCTGCCCCACGGCGAATGTAAAAACCGGGAAAAGGCGTTGCTGCGCGTGGCCGAGCATTGCCCCGTTCACGAAACCATCGCCACCCTGGAAAACATCGAATTTAAACTGGTCGATAAGACCGAATTGGAAGCCGTCGCCTAAGTACAACGAGATTTTGATATAAACGGTATAGGAGTTACACAGTTGCCGTAGTTTACCCCCCTCAATCCTCCCGATTCGGGGGGAAGATAGCTCCTCCCCCGTTGCGGGGGAGGCTGGGCGGGGGTTTTGGGGGTGAACTGCGGAACTCATCCGGTAATTTAGATTCAAATAGCGCAACCTGGTCCCTCTGGGCCGGGTTGCGCTATTCTACTTTCGTTACTGTCGCTAAATTTTCGCCATGCCTGGCTCCAATGCGCTCCGTTTTCCTTACAAACTTTTCACAATATCTTCACATTTTTCTGATAAAATTGTGGCATAATATGATTCGGGACAAAAAAATTATTGAGACAGGAGGACACGAATGTTTAAGAGAAGAATCTTGATGGGTTTGTCTATGCTGCTGCTGGCTTTCGGGATTATCAGCCTGCCCATCACCACTCAGGCCCAGGAAGATAGACCTAACACACTGCCCACCGGGACAAATTTCATTTTTGTCAACTATATTGGGCAAGAGCTCTATTTAGATCTGGATGACCAGCAATATATCGTGCCTGGCACGGCCACCGCCCCGGACGGGGGGCGCTTGGCCCTGCAACTAACTCCCGGCGAGCATAAATTCGCGGCCAATGTGCCCGGTCTGCCGTTGGGCACGGCCGGCGAGTTTACCATCGAAGCAGGGGGAGTCGTGGCTAAATCTGCCTTCATCGACCAGACGCCGCCCAAAGTGGAAAACGGCATTTTGATCGAGGGACCGCGTGATTTCGTCAACGTCGTTGATTTTGACCCCTTTGCCCCCGCCGAAACGGAGCCGCAGCCGGTGGTAGATACCTGGCAACCGGCCCCGGCCCCGCCTGGTCAGGGCAGCCTGGTCTGGATCAACTACACCGGCACCGATGAATTGACGGTTGATCTGAACGGGCAACTGTACAAAGTGCCACCCCAGGCCAATGAAATACCGGGCCGCCTCCAGGTCGATGTCCCGCCCGGTCTCTACACCTACACGGCCAGCGTGCCCAACGGCAGCATCAACGGCCAGGTGGCCGTAATTACCGGTCAGGTGTTAGGTTTGGAGGTCTCCTCCGTCATTGTCGAACCGATTGAGTATGACATCGGCGATGAGTTTGATTTTCTGCCCGAAATAGCCTTGACAGTCAACCGGGAAAATTTAACGGCCCAGGCCAGCGGCACGACTGAGGCCGCGCCGTCCGAAGCAGAACAAACCGCCGCCCCGGCCTCCACAACCACCGACACAACCTCGGCACCGGCTGAGACCACGCCGCCGGATGTGACCGACACGGTCGCGCAACCGGACGGGCTGCTCATCAAAAACTTTACCGGTGATACCCTCGTTTTCACTATCAACAACGCCGTCTATACTATCGTAGCCGGTGAGGAGTTCAACCTGGCCCTGCCGCCGGGGCAGTACAACTTCACTGCCAGCCTGCCCTCTGTCGCCCGCAACGGCACGGTCGATCTGGCCGCCGGGGAGACGATTGAGTTGAGTATCGCCACCACGATTGCCCACGATGTGCTGAACGTGTATCAAAACTGAACAAGCTGTTCATTGTAAGGAGATTGGGAGATAGGCGATAAGGAGATTAAAGCAAAACCTCCAATCTCCCAATCTCCTGATGAAACCAGAACCTTATTTTTAGACGACTCCCACCCATGAGAATACTCGTTGTTGAAGATGAAGAACGAATTGCCGGCTTTTTGAAAAAGGGGCTGGTAGAGGAAAGTTACGCCGTTGATGTTGTCGAGGATGGCATGGCTGCCCTGGATTGGGTGGCCGGGGCGACGTATGATGTTATCCTGCTGGATATTATGCTGCCGGGGCTGAACGGCTTCGAGGTTTGCCGCCTGTTGCGGGATCGGGGGGTGGCCGCGCCCATTCTGATGCTGACCGCCCGGGACGAGGTCGATGATCGGGTCACGGGCCTGGATGCCGGGGCCGATGATTATCTGTCGAAGCCGTTCGCTTTCAAAGAGCTGCTGGCCCGCATCCGTGCCCTGACCCGGCGGACGGCCAACGCAGCCACGCCCGACACCATCTTGACCCTGGCCGATTTGGAGCTGGACACCGTCACCCACCTGGCCCGGCGCGGTCAGCGGGAGATCGAACTGACGGCTAAGGAGTATGCCCTGCTGGAATATTTGATGCGCCACGCCCGCCGCCCGTTGAACCGCACCGTTATCCGGGAGAGCATCTGGGGCTACGATTATTACGGCGCCTCCAACGTGGTCGATGTCTACATCCGTCATCTGCGCCAAAAGCTGGAGGCGGAGGGGGAACCGGCCTTGATCCATACCGTGCGCGGCGTCGGCTATAAAATCGACGACTCGGAATGATCCGGAATGAATATTCGCCTCCGTTTGACCCTGTGGTACACGGCTATCTTGGTGCTGATTTTGGTTGTTTTCAGCGCCATTGTTTATGTGGGGCTGACCCGCAGCCTGATGGCCGCGCTGGATGACCATCTGCGGCGGGAAGCGGCCCAGGTCATCGGCGAAATCAAGTTTGAGACGGACGACGAGGCAGACGATGAAGCGGATGAAGAAGATGATGACGCTTCAAGCAGCAGTGAGTACAAAAAAGAGGTTGATGGCCGGCAGGTCGAACTGGATTATGTGCCCGAAGAGGGTGTCTTCTGGCGCGTCTTTGATGAAAGGGGCCGGCCCCTTTTTGATCCCGGCCATTTCGCCGGGGCCTCCCCGGAAACGACGCTTGACCTGGATCGGGTCCATTTCGATTATGGCAGCCTGGCCGATGGTACGTCCATTCGCCTCTACACGGCCCCCTTTGTGCTAGAGCGGCAAGGGACCGGGATTGTCCAGGTGGCCGAAAGCTATGGCCATATTCAGGATGTCCAAACCCAATTGCTCTTTCTGCTGGCCCTCAGCATCCCCTTTGTCCTGCTGGTGACCAGCGCCGGAGGCTGGTTTCTGGCCAGCCGCGCTCTGGCCCCCATCGACCGCATCACCCGCTCCGCCCGACATATTAGCGCCGTCGACCTGCACCAGCGGCTCAACCTCGATCTGCCCAATGATGAAGTGGGGCGACTGGCGGCCACCTTTGACGGGATGCTGGCCCGGCTGGAGGCTGCCTTTGAACGGCAGAAGCGTTTCATCGCCGATGCCTCCCACGAGATGCGGACGCCGCTGACCATTCTCAAGGGGGATGTCGAGGTGGCCCTCAACCGGCCCCGCAGCGCCGCCGAGTACCAGGAAACGCTCCATATGATCAACCAAACCGCCGACCGCCTGACGGCCCTGGTCGAGGAGCTATTTCTGCTGGCCCGGGCCGATAATCAACAAGTGCCGCTGCGGGCAGAGCCGCTCGATCTCTCCCGGCTGCTGACCCGGCAGGTGGCCCATTTGCAGGGGCGGGCCGAGGCCAAAGCCATCAGCCTGCGGCTCGAAGCCCCCTCCGCATTGCCCCTGACCGGCGACCCGGATAAGTTGACCCGTCTCTTCCTCAACCTGATTGATAACGCTATCAAATATTCCAATACAGGAGACAGCATCACCGTGGCAGCAGCGGTCCAGAATGGCCATATTCGGGTGACCGTGGCCGATACCGGGCCGGGGATTGCGGCGGACCATTTGCAGTATCTCTTCGAGCGGTTCTATCGGGTGGACAAGGCCCACGCCCGGCAAGAGGCACAGACCGACGACAGCAGCGGTGCCGGGTTGGGGCTATCCATCGCCCAATGGCTGGCCCAGGTCCACGGCGGGTGTATCGACGTCGAGAGTGAGCTGGGTCGGGGGACGACCTTCACCGTCTGGCTGCCCCCGGAGCCGGAACCAAGCCAATTATGAAAATTAAACGTATCCTTCGATACGGCTAACCCTACTCTGCGTTTATCGCTCAACTACGTAACTTCTAACACGAGTGGCGTCAGTTAAAAGCGAGGACACTTGCAGGGGAAGTAGGAAAATAGACCCATCTCCTTCGTGTGGGGAGAAGCTCAAACCTGATTCAAATTTTCCTTTGATACAATGGTTGATACAAAGGAAGCGACAACGTTATTTCACCATTCAGGATCAGACATCAGGAGTGTTATCCCCCATGTACAGCAAAGCCGATACCCATATCCACACCACCTATAGCGACGGGTTGATGACTCCCGAAGAAATCGTCGATTTTGTGGCTGCCGAGACCGACCTGCGCGTCATCGCCATCACCGACCACGACACCGCCGAAGGGGCCTTGCTGGCCTGGCGGTACGCCCGGCAGCGGTACAAAGATCGGTTGGAGGTTATTATCGGTCAGGAAGTGACCACCGAGGAGGGGGACGTGGTCGGTCTCTTTATCCAGGCCACGCTGCCCAAATTCAAAACCGCCGCCGCCGCCATCCAGGCCATTCACGCCCAGGGAGGGCTGGCCATTGCCGTCCATCCCTTTGCCCACTGGCTCTTGTTCGGCCATATGGCCGGCGTCAGCACCAAAATTGCCGTTCTGCCCTTCGATGGCATCGAGACCCGGAACGGCTTTCCGGCCAACATCCCCAGCAACAGCCTGGCGGCCTGGTTCAACCGCGCCCACGGCCAACGGCTGCCGACGCTGGGCGGCAGCGATTCCCACGCCGCTTCGACCGTCGGCCAGACCTACACCCACTTTCCCGGCACGACTGCCGCCGATTTCTTCCGGGCCGTTGAACAGAATCGGGTTCGAGCCGGGGGTCTGTGTTGGGGCGTGCGGAGTGGGTTGCGGCTGCTGCCCACCCTGGCCACACGGGGCTGGCCCCACCACCAGCAGCAAAAACGGGCCAGCGCCAAAGGGATGCGGCCTGAATTTCGGGTCGAATCGTAGAGGACAGGTGAGGGACTTGAGCTTTGCGATGGGGGATACAGGTAGGAAAAACCAGTATTGTCATCCCCCCACTATGCTACCAAATACTCATTAGCCATACTATTGTGGGTTACTGCCGTTTATGACGTCTTCCAACCCCATATCACTAAAAACTCAAAAGGATCATTTTTTGGCGGGGATTTGGGGAGGAGGGGCTATATTTTTAGATAAATCCCCAACTCTCCTAATCCCCGCACAGAGAGACAACTTTTACTCCACCGTCACGCTCTTGGCCAGATTCCGGGGCTGATCCACATCCGCGCCGCGCCAGACGGCGGTGTGGTAGGCCAACAGTTGCATGGGGATGACCGACAAAATCGGCGTAATCAAGGGGTGGGCCTTCGGAATACGCAGCACGTGATCCGATTTCTCGGCCACCTCGCTGTCGCCGTCATTGACCAACGAGATGACGATGCCGTTCCGGGCACGAACCTGCTCGATCTGGCTAATCATCTTGTCATAGACGTGATCCTGGGTGACAATGCAAACCACCGGCATGGACTCGTCGATCAAGGCGATGGGACCGTGTTTCATCTCCCCGGCCGGATACCCTTCGGCGTGAATGTAGCTGATCTCCTTGAGCTTGAGCGCCCCCTCCAGAGCTATCGGATAATTAAAGCCCCGCCCCAAAAAGAGATAATTCTCCACGCTGTGATATAAATTGACCAAAGCATCATAATCATTATACCCCTCGGCCAGAATATCCCCGGTCAATTCCGGCAGACGGGCCATCTCCTGAGTAAAGGCAAACACCTCCTCCTCGGTCAATTGCCCCCGCTGCTGCCCCAGATAGACGCTCAACAACAGCAGATCGGTCAGGGTGGTGGTGAAGGCTTTGGTGCTGGCCACGCCAATCTCCGGCCCGGCCTGCATCAAAATGGCCCCATCGCTGATACGGTGGGCCATACTGCCCTGCACGTTGACAATGCTCCATAGCTTGGCCCCCTTCTCCCGCCCCTCTTCCATCGCGGCCAGGGTATCGACCGTTTCGCCCGATTGGGTGATGGCCAGAATGACGGTCTTATCATTGATGAGCGGATCACGATACCGAAACTCCGACGCATAATCCACCTCGACCTGCACCTTGGCCATATTTTCCAGCATAAATTTACCGACCAACCCGGCATAGTAAGACGTGCCGCAGGCGACGATGATGATCTTCTCGATGGCCTGGGCCTCCTCCGGCGTCACGGCCAGCTCTTCGAGCGTTACCTGACCGGTAGTGAAATCGAGCCGCCCCCGCATCGTGCCCTGAATCGACTGGGGCTGCTCATAAATCTCCTTCTGCATAAAGTGGCGATATTTGCCCTTGACCGCGCTGACCGGGTCCCAATTAATCATCGTGGTCGCCTTGCTGAGGGAGGTGCCGTCCAGGTGGCTAAAGGCCACCCCATTGGCAGTGATGATGGCCATCTCCTCATCCTCCAAGAAAACCACCCGCTGCGTATGTTCCAGAATGGCCGGAATATCGGAGGCCAGATAATTTTCGTTTTTACCCAGGCCAACGATGACCCCCCCGGCGTTGCCCAGACGGATCGACACGATTTTGTCCGGCTCCTGTTTGCTGATGACGGCGATGGCGTGCGCCCCTTGCAACTGCCGAAAAGCCCGACGGCAAGCCTCGATCAAATCATCCCCTTCGGCCATATATTTGTCGATGAGATGGGTGATAACCTCCGTATCCGTGTCCGATTTGAACTCGTGTCCCTCGGCTTGCAGCTTGTTCTTGAGGTCGATGAAATTCTCGACGATGCCGTTCTGTACGACGGCGATGGCGTTGCCTTCATCGACGTGGGGGTGAGCGTTCCGCTCGACGGGGGGACCGTGCGTCGCCCAACGGGTATGGCCAATGGAGATCCCCCCGGCCAGCGGCGTCTCCTTGAGCTTGGTCTCCAGGTTGAACAGTTTACCCTCCGCCCGCCGAATATCGAGATCACTATTGACCGAAGCGACTCCCGCCGAATCATAACCGCGATATTCCAACTTCTTCAAACCCTCGATGACGAATTGAGAGCCTTCCTTCTTTCCAACATAACCGACGATACCACACATTGTTTTTTGCTCCTTTTGGGATTGTGAATTTGTGAGTGCAGTCATATGACTACACGAAAACAGATAAGGTTATGTAAGACAAACTTAAGTTTGTCTTACATAAATGCCCCGTCGTTGGGACTATACATAAGATAGCGCCACACGCCAGCCCGTGAAACGTAATCAAAATTTACGTACCACGTTTTACGTTTTTAGCGTAGCGCGATATTTGTTTGAAAAAATGGTGATTGGTTATAACCACTGCCTCCCGCTTGTCCCGCCGATTGCTCAACGGTTTTGACGAAAGGCTTAAACTTCCCGGAGGGGGAAAGGGGCAATTCGGGCGGTGGTCGCCCGGCAGGTATCCGCCGAATGATTCGATAAACCTGCTCCTCGTCACCCTGCCTCCGCAGGGCCAGGCGCTTGTTACCCCATTTCGTTTGATTATTTCATCGGTGTGCCTCCTTACTTCGCTTGTTCCGCCCATTATAACAGGTTAAAGTTTGAATCCGGTTTGAGTCCAACCCTTCTTAAAAACTTTAAGATTCCAGCGCCGTTAAGGGCGTCAGCGTCGTCGCGGTGGCCCGGCTCAGGTCGCTATAGACCCCCCGGTATTCAGGGGGCAGTTGGGCGGCCAGGCGATACATCATCTCGGCGGTCATCTGCTCCATCTCAGCCCGCTGCGGGCGACCATTTCCCGTGGCCGGTCGAATATAAAATGGCTGGCCGAGAGCCAGATGAACCGGCGCTCGCCGCCCCCGCCGCCAATGGGCAACGAGTTGGTGGGTTCCGGTAATGCCCACCGGCACGACCGGCGCACCACTCCGCACGGCCAGCATAACCGCCCCCGGTTTGGCCGGTTGTAGCTGGTGGGTCGGGCTGCGCGTGCCCTCCGGGGCCAGCAAAATCGTTCCCTCCCGCTTGAGAACCCGCAGGGCCAATTTCAGGGCGGTGATGTCGGCCTCCCCCCTGGTAATGGGAATTGTGCCATACCGGTTCATCATCCACCGGAAAAAGGGGTTAGCAAACGCCTCCTTTTTGGCGATGGGTGTAATAAAGCGGGGCAACGCGCTACAGATAAATGGGTCGGAAAAGGCAATGTGGTTGATGATGAGGATCAGCGGGCCGGAGCGGGGTAGATTTTCCACACCGGAGATGGTCAACCGCAGCAGGAGTTTTATCACCCACCGAAAGATTATGAGGAACGTTTTCTGAAAAAAAGGATGGCCCAGCTCACGCCCTTGCGCCATTGTCATTTTCCACCAACGCCTGTAATTTGGCCACCACCTCTTGGACATCGAGCTGATCGGTATTGACAATGACCGCATCCTCGGCCGGGTGCATCGGCGAGACCGGGTTGACCGCGTCCTGCTGATCCCGCTCCCGGATGCCGGTCAACAACGTCTCGAAATCGACCGCCTGCCCCCGGCGCTGAGCCTCTTGATACCGCCGCCGGGCACGCTCCGCTGGGGAGGCCTCCAGGTAAATCTTCAGCTCCGCCTCCGGCAGCACCACCGTGCCGATGTCCCGCCCGACCATCACAATATCACCCCCGGCCGCGATCCGCCGCTGCTGGCTGGTCAGGGCCGCCCGCACGCCGGCGTAGCCGGAAATCTTGGAGACGTGGGCGTCGACCGCCTCCGAACGGATTGACCAGGTCACATCCCGGCCATCGACCCAGACCGTATAGAGCCGGCCATCCTCCGGCCCCTCGGCGGTCACTTCGATGACCAATGTTTCAGCCAGGGCCGAGACCCCGGCCTCATCATCGACCGCCACCCCGTGGGCCAGGGCCGCCCAGGTCACGGCCCGGTACATCACCCCCGTATCAAAATAGAGATAGCCCAACGACCGGGCCAGTAGCGCGGCCACCGTGCTTTTACCGGCTGCTGCCGGGCCGTCGATGGTAATCGTAGTTGGTTTGCTCAAAAATTGTGTCCTTCATCATTTTTTGCGTTTTTTACGCCTGGCCGCCCCGGACACACGCCGTTTGAGGCGCTCCGTTTCGGCGGCGTTCAAATAGCGCCAGTTGCCCGACTTGAGCGAGCCTAATTTGAGCGGCCCCAGCCGGACCCGCTCCAGGCGCAGCACCGGATGGCCGAGTTGGTTGGCTACCTCCCGAATCTGTCGTTTGCGCCCCTCGGTCAAGATAATTTTCAGCCAGGTATTTTCCTTCTCCGGACTCATCCGCTCCACCACAGCCCGGCCTGTCGGTTTCCCGGCCACCTCCAGCCCGCCCTGGCTCCAGCGGGCCAGAGTCGGCGTCGAGGGGGAGCCTTTGACCAACACCTGATACTCTTTTTCCAGATGGTAGCGGGGGTGGGTCAATTTTTCGGCCAACGTGCCATCATTGGTCAACAAAATCAGGCCGGTGCTGTGCAGATCGAGCCGGCCGACCGGATAGACCCGCTCCGGCACATCGACCAGATCGACAACCGTTTTGCGCCCCCGATTATCCCGGACGGCGCTCAACACGCCGGACGGTTTGTTGAGGATGATGTAGACCGTGGCCTCGGCCTGAGTGTCAATCGTCCGGCCATCCACCGTAATCACATCCCGCCGGGGATCAACCTTCGTCCCCAGGCGGGTGACAACGTGGCCGTTGACGGCCACCCGGCCCTGCTCGATCAACCCTTCGCTGGCCCGCCGCGAGGCCACGCCAGCGTGGGCCAACACTTTTTGGAGTCGCTCTTGTGGATTTTGTGTCATACTTCATCCCTCTCCTGTCCATTGTAGACGAAACCCTCTTTTCCGACAACAACGGGGAGACGAAGGCTTTCAGTTTAGAGACATTATGGTCGATCAACGGTTTTGATCGCTCGCCGCCCCCCTCGAGACGATCTCGTTACACTCGGTCTACTCGGGCTGCTGGCTCCTGTTTCTTTCTGTTTGCATAAACCGCGGTGGCAATTTATGGGTTGCTATTCAGGCTTCCAGGCTTCCAGCCTTCCAGCTTTCCGCTCAGTCCGAGCCACTCGCCAGCCACACCGGCCGGCCGCTCTCCAGCGACTCAACCGCAGCCAGGGCCACGGCCAGCACTTCCCGGCTGGACTGTCCGCTCCGGGCCGGTGGCTCCCCGGCCAGGAGACGGCGGGCGAAATCGGCAATCTCCAGCTCATACATATTCTCTTCCGAATAGGCCACAGTTTGCCAGTCGCCGTCGGTGGCGGTGTTCATTACCCGCAGGCGTTGGTAGCTCAAGGTGGGGTCGAACTCGGCCTCGACCAGTCCCTCGGCCCCATAAAGCCGATCCGGGACGAGCAGTTGATCGACGCCGGGTGGTAGGCCCCAGGAGATAATCAAGGTGCCGATGTCGCCGGAGGCGTAGCGCACGGTGATCGAGGCGGTGTCAGGCGGCACGCTCTCGATGTGGGCCAGCAACGGTCGCCCGGCGGACAGGGTCAAACCCTGAGCAAAAACCTGCACCGCCTTCGAGTCGAACAGATCGGCCCAACTGTCGAATAGATGAACGCCCATATCGATCAAAGGGCTGCCGTTCAGGGCCGGGTTGTGCATCGCCGTTTTGGGCCGCGTCTCCCGCAGGTCGGTGGCGTGATACATCAGCGGGCGGCCCAACCGCCCCCCGGCCACCCACCGTTTGAGTGCCTGCTGCACCGGCGAGTGGGGCCGCATAAAACCGACGCCCAACGTAACGCCATTCTTCTGCGCGGCCTCAATCATCCGGTCAGCCTCGGCCAGGGTCAGGGCGATGGGCTTCTCACACAGGATATGTTTGCCCTGCTCGGCGGCAAACAGCGCGATGTCGGAATGCAGGGCCGTCGGCACGCAGATGGAGACGACATCGACATCATCACGGGCGATGGCCGCCCGGTAATCCTGATGCCAGGTGTCCAGGCCCCACTGTTGGATAAAGGCTTCCGCCCGCGCCGCCGTGTGACCGGCGACGGCTGCCAGCGTTGCCTCCGGGACGTGGCTCCAGCCGTTGGCGTGTTTACCGGCCATATCGCCCGTGCCGACGATGCAGATACCGAGGGTATTTTCAGTCATAAGATTGTCACTGTTTCAGAAGCCATATGGTTCCACAAGTCAGATAGTAAAAGTGTCTAACTAACGGGCAATGTAGAGGCTAATCCAAATCCACTACCCGGCCCGTCTCCAGCGACTCCAGGGCTGCCAGGGCCACCCGCAGCGCCTCGCGGGCGATTTCGCCGGTGACGAGGGGTGGTTTGTCTGTCAAAATACAGTCGGCAAAGTGGGCGGTCTGCCGCTTGTACATACTCTCCTCGGCGATGGCGATGGGCTGCCAGGGCTGACCGCCCCACATCACCCGGGCCTCCTGTCGCCCCCAATGGGTGCTGATTTGGACCAGCCCCTCCGGGCAAAACATCTGGTCGGCCAGGTTGACATTCTCGGTGCCGGGCGGCATCCCCCACGAGACCACATAGCTGCCGATGTCGCCCGACTCATAACGAACGGTGATCGTGGCCGTGTCGTAGGCCACCTGGGGCAGGTGGGTCAGTTCGGGCCGTTTTTGGGCCAGACGCAAACCCTGGCTGTGGACCTGAACCGGCTTCGACTCGAACAGATAGGCCCAGGTATCGAAATAGTGAACGGCCATATCAATGATCGGGCCGCCGTTGGCCTGGGGATCGTGCATAGCCCGTTTGGCCCGAATCTCCGCGCCCCACATGCCGTGGTACAGCACCGGTCGCCCCAGCCGCCCCTCCCGCAGCCAGGTCCGCACCACCGGCAGCATCGGCGAGTGTCGCCGCATCAAGCCAACGCTCAGCTTGACGTTGTGCTGCCGGGCCGCTTCGATCATCGCCGTCGCCCTGTCGAGGGTCAAGGCAATCGGCTTCTCACACAGGATATGCTTGCCGTGCGTGGCGGCAAAAATCGTGATGTCGGGATGGAAGATGGTCGGCACGCAAATGGAGACGACATCGACGCCGGGCCGGTCAATGGCCGCCCGGTAGTCGGTGAACCATTGGCAGCCGTACTCCGTGGCCAGTGTCTTTGCTCGCGCTTCGTCCACATCCATCACCGCGATGATATTGGCCTGGGGAATGGTCTGCCAACAGTCGGCGTGGATTTCGCCCATTTTGCCCGCGCCGATGATGCTAATACCGAGTTGGTGATGGGTCATAATTTTTAGCCTCGTCAGGAAGAGCAGGTTTGTCTGAATGTCCGCTCATTATACCACATTTTTTGTAACAAGGGAGAAATGACAGACCGCCGCTGTAGTGAGGGAACAGGGCGGAACATTGACGTAGATGAGTCAGAGGGGATTTATTCGAGAGGTAATATCATTTCATGCCGTCGAAAGGAGACAATATAGCCCAACTCCTGAAACGCGGGCCAGTGGGGATCATCAACGGGCAGATTTTCATTTTTGGTATCCTGAAAAGGGTGGTGGGCGTGGAGCGTGTGGAGCAGAGCGCGAGCCACGGCTACCGGATCACCCGCTTCGGTCTGGACGACCAGCCGGGCCAGATGGAACAGGGTACTCTGGTAAACCAACCAGCCCCGGCTTCCATCCGGCAAGCGGCCACGGAGGGCGGCCAACTTACCGGCATTGACCAACGACTCATAGGCATCGACCCAGGAGGGAATCGAACGGCGGCGACGTAACAACTCCAAAACACCGTCGCCGCTAATCGGGGTGATTTCGACGGCGGGGTCGGTGTAAACCTCTTTCGGAGGACGACGCAACACCAACAAATCCCGGGTGGGACGAAAGCCCAGTTTGGTAAAGAGGTTGTAAGCCGGGATGTTGTTTTCGATGACCTCGATGACGATGTTGGCGGCGTTCTGAGCCTGTGCCTGGTCGATCAGATGCTCGACGAGACCCTGGCCCGTTCCCTGACGCCGATTGCTGCGGATGACGCCCAATCGGGTGATCCAAGCCCGCCGGCCCCGCACGCCCAGCATAGCCAAGCCTAAAATCTCGTTGCCATCGACCGCCACGGCAGAGGCTTTCATATCAACATCGTAAACCTCCACATATTCCTGCAAGCGGGCCGCGTTCATCGGCATTGGCACGATATAATCGACCCGCGTGTGGTTATAAGCCTCGGTCAACTCTTCGTAAGAAAACATACTGGCCGGAATAAAATCAAATGCGTATTTGTTCTTCAATATCCTAAAACCACAGTGACAGCGGTCATCGCTGGTGCAAGCAAGAGCTGCCAGGTTTTCAAAATCGCTTTTGGATGAAAGTCTATGACCAAATGGCCGTTTGGGTCTTTGAAAGACCCAAACGGAACCTTGACAGGTCTGGTCTGAATAATTATAAAATGCGGGTAACAAATCGTGGGGCTAAAGTTCAGGTTTGATCAGATATTCGGCAATCTGGTCGGGGAAACTGCGGGTGTTGATCGGTTTAGAGATAAAGCCATCGCAGCCATACGCCGTCACCATCAACCGGGCCGTCTCTTCCGGCCAGGCGGTCACGACCACCAGGGGAATATGTTTCAGCTCCGGGCGATGCTTCATAATCGTTATCAGGGTTTGCCCATCAATGTCGGGTAACCCCAGATCGACAAGGATCAACTCTGGCGTTTCGGCCAGGGCCATCGCCAAGCCGGTCTCCCCTTCGCTGGCGTGAAGGACGTGATGCTGACGCGCCTCCAAAATGCGGCGTATCAATAGAGCGTTCTGTTTATTATCTTCAATTAGGAGTATCTTGCTAATGGGTTCCCTCACAGTCCGCATACCAAGCCGGGCGATGCCCATTTTCAGCCAACCTCGCCCCGGCTCAACGTATGACGAGCGATCACACTGAATTGTGGCTAAATTATAGCACAACTATGTTCAAGTGGGAATCCCGTTTTACTGCACCGCTCCCAGCGCGGGGTTGTAAATATCGCCGTTGTAAAGCCAATAATCAATCGGCCCCTCGGCCCCGTTGTGGATGCGAACGTAGTAGATATTACCCTCCACGACCCAGCCGGTCCAGAAATGCTCAGTCGTCAACGGATCGTTGTCCCGCTGCACCAGGCTACCGGCCCCGGTATTGTGGACGGTCTGGTTATCCACGGCCCAATTTTGGACCGCATCGGCGGTAAAAACCTCGAAGTTCAGCCGTTGGGCCTGGTGTCCCTCGTTCGGCGTGGCAAACATCGTCAGGGCCACCTCCTCGAAAAATTCGCTATCGCCGTCCGCCGTGGAGAAGCTGTACCATATTTCCTGGCCCGGCTCCAGGTTGCCGGTGCGGGGCGCTAAATCCTGGGGCCGGTAGGTGACGGGCAGGGCGGTCTGGGGCGAGGTGCCGTCGTTGACCACTGCCGCCGGAACCGCCGTGGCTGTCGGTTGGCCGAGCGAATAGTTAACCACATCATCCATCAGCAGCCAATAATCAATGGGCGTCTGGCTGCCATTTTCGATCTGGACATAGTAACTCTGCTGCTCGGTCAGCCAGCCGGCCCACAACATCTCGCCGGTCTCCGGGTTGCCATCCCGCGACACCACACTGCCCGCGCCCAAATTGGCCATCTCGCCGCTATCTCCCTCATAAAAGTAGGGTAACTGGCTCTCGTCATACAGTTCCAGCGAGATATGCCGGATGCGTGTGCCGTCGTCGGGGGTGAAGAACATCGTGAACGCCTCTTCGATGTGGCCGTTCGAGGCCGGCCCCTCCGGCGTAAACTTGAACCAGCGCTGTTCACCCGGCCCCAAAATGCCGGTGTTCAGCTCGCTGGCCAGCGAAATGGCCACCGCCGGGGCGCTGCCCGTGGGCGTCGCCGCCGAAGTCGCCGACATAATCAGGATGATGACAGCCACGGCAAAAACCGCCGCAATTGCCAGCAGGAGCAGTTTGAAAGAGAAGGAAATGGAGTGAAGGTCATTGTTAGCCATAGTGATATCCGCCTTTGCATTACAAATTTACTGCCGGTCGTGGTTGGGTTATTAAAGAACAGGGTCCCGCTTGAGTAACCTCACTGCTTAACAGTATAAAGGAGAATCACCTCGCCCGTCAATGGGAGGGTTGCCCTAGCCCGATGGAAGAATGGAAGATTGGAAGATTGGAAGATTGGAAGATTGGAAGATTGGAAGATTGGTTGCCCAA
>CAZWZZ010000051.1:11022-16163 GCA_964638395.1 uncultured Caldilineaceae bacterium | reverse complement strand
CCTCGATACGCCTTTTCAAGGCTACTCGGGATGCGAACCGCGTAACTCCTAACGCAGTTCAATCTGGTCAAGAAATCGAATTTTGAAACCTTTAGGGGCTGATTTTTCTCATCCACTTGGGTGACAACTTCCCGTAGTTTTCACCACAAAAGAGTTAATGAAATAGCTCCTTTGGTGCTTTAGAATCACTCTGGTCAGTATTGTGGCTGGCTAACCCAGGCGATACAATAACAGCAATTATAATTATGCGGGCCGACGACGATCAGCCTTTAGATAGATTGATCCTCCTGGAGGATGCCCTGTCGCCATTAACCGTGCTTCAAGCAGGTCCTAGCCGCAATACTGTTCAAATAAGCCCCCCCAGATACTTCGTGATAAATAAGGGAAGCAGATTATAACCATTACACTAAGGGATTTAATTTTATGGCAAATATATTAGACCAACTTCGAATGTGGGCTGAACAAATGGTTTCGACGTTTGGATACGTCGGTATCGCCTTTTTGATGTTTATCGAAAACGTTTTCCCCCCCATTCCTTCGGAAGTCATTATGCCGTTTGCCGGATCGTTAGCCGCTACGGGACAGATGAACGTTTTTCTCGTGTTTGTGGCCGGAACAATCGGCGCTCTGGCCGGAGCAATTTTTATTTATTACATCGGCATCTGGTTGACCGAGGAACGGGTTCGGGCCTGGATCGAGTCCTATGGCCGGTATCTGTTGCTATCCGTCAAAGATTATGATAAATCTATGTCCGCCTTTAACGCACACGGCGAGAAAATGGTGCTTTTTGGACGAGTTTTACCGACCATCCGTAGCCTTATTTCTATACCGGCCGGGTTGAATGAAATGTCTATGAAAACCTTCCTCTTGTATACCACCATTGGCACCGCTATCTGGAATGTTATTCTCTTGGGGGCCGGCTATGCCTTGGGCGAAAATTGGGAACAGGTTCTGACATTTATCGATACCTACAACTATATTTTTTGGGGAATTATCGGTATCCTGGTTATTTATTCTATCTTCAAGCGGGTTCGCTCTTCGGGAGAAGAAGCTCAAACAACCTCCTAAAAGCGTAGCCGGTGTATTTAGCTCTCAATCTTTGAGCTTGATGGAGCAAGTAAGGAAAGTTTGACAAATGGCGTTTTGTGACATCATTCGGCGGTTGATTCATCCGGGCGAGCCAGGCGCTCGATCTCCGCTCTGGTCTCGATCACCTGATCGATGGCTCCATCGTGGAGTTGAATGACCCGATCCGTGAAACGGCACAGGCGCAGGTCGTGGGTAACGATGATGCCGGTGCGCTCCTGTTCGTGAACCAAATCGGCCAGCGTTTCGACCACTTGATAGGCCCGCTCCGTATCGAGGCTGGCCGTCGGTTCGTCGGCCAGGATGACCGCCGGTTCGTGAATCAGGGCCCGGGCAATGGCCACCCGCTGCTGCTGGCCGCCGGACAGTTGGCTGGGCAGGTTATCGACGAAATCGCTCAGGCCGAGCCGCTCAAAGAGCGCAGTGACGCGCCGGGTTCCCTCACCGTTCGCCTGGCCGTTCAAGCGCAACATAATTTCCACATTTTCCCTGGCCGTCAGATAGGCGATCAGGTTGTTATCCTGAAAGGTGAAGCCGATCCGTTCCCGCCGGAATCGGGCGCGCTCACCCTCGCTCATCGAGGCCAGTTCTTGGCCATCGATCACCACGCTGCCCTCGGTCGGTTCCAACAAACCGGCCAGCATCGCTACCAGCGTCGTTTTGCCGGAGCCGCTTGGCCCGACCAGGGCCGTCAGCTCCCCCTTCGACGCTTCCAGCGATACATCCTTGACCGCCTCGATGGTGTGGTCGCCGATTTCGTAGATTTTGGTTAATTTTTGAGCTTCAAGGACGATGGTCATCTCCGGTACTTTATTGGACTTATCTCAACAATAAATGCAATGGTAAACAGGACGCAGATTTTCGCAGATGAACGCAGATAAAAAATATTAAAAATCTGAGCTATCTGTGTTTATCTGCGTCCTATGAAATCTGTTGGACATCCCTTGCTTGTTCAGGGCCAAGTCTATTGGGTCAAACCCAAAGCAGTCAGCGGCTCGACCTGCAAGGCCGAGCGGATCGAAACCAGGCCGCCGATGGGTCCGATCAGCAACAGAGACCCCAGAGCCACGGCCACCGTATCGACGGAGAAAGAGAGCGGAATCGAAGCCGGAAAAGCGAGGGTCAAGAGCAGCGAACCGAGGCCGCCCAGGCTGACGCCCAACAGCGTCACCGCCAAAATTTGGGCGACGGCGGTCAGGGCGACGGTGCGATTAGGCACACCGATGGCCTTGAGCATGCCAATCTGGGGCACTTTTTGTAAGATTTGAATCTGAAAGAAGCCGCCGATGACCAACACGCCGATGACCAGGCTGAACACCCGCTGCGTGGTCAGGGTGTTTTGCTGGGCCTGATAACCGGGCGTGGCTTCATAGGCTGTTTGGCGATCTACTGCCTCCAGGTCGGGCAGCCGATTTTCGATCAGGCGGCTCATCCGCTCCGGATCGACCGGCTCGGCCAGCTTGACGGCGATGAGGTTGATAAAAATATCGGTCGGGTCCGGTTCGATCTCAGCCTGGGGTTTGATCCGGTTCCAGACCACGTAAGGCACGAAGACCGAGGGCCGAAATAGATTTTGACGGCCATCGCTAATGCCGCTGATTTCCAGACGGTGCAATTTTTCCTCGGCGGCCTGGACGGTTTGCAGCACCAGCGTATCGCCGACCGTTAAGCCCGTCTGCCGGGCCACATTCCGGCCAATGATTGCTTGCTCATCCTGAATGCTGGCCGGACTGCGCCCCTCGAAAGCCGGGGGGGTCCCCGGTTTGCCCGGCTCGATGCCGATCAGTGACACGTCGAGCATCTCTGTTCCGTCGTTAAAAATGACGGTGGCGCTGCTGGAGCCAATCGGCCCGGCACTTTGCACCGTGGGCAAGCGGGCCACATCATTCAGCTCTGATAGCCGGATGCGGCTGGCCTGAATGGATAGATCGGCGTTCTCTTTATAGAGAACCAGGTCGGCATCCAGTTTGCTGAGAAACTGAATATTGCTGGCGGCCAGCCCCTCCGCCAGGGCCGCGACGAAAAGCACCAGAGTCGTAATCAAAGCCACGACCAAACTAATCAACAGATAGCGGCCTTTGTTGCGCCACATTTCTTTGAAAGCTAAATAGAGGAACATTCTCAATCCAACGCCTCCAACGGCCGCCGGGCCTCGGACAGGGAACGGGCCTGACGGTCGATCTCTCGCCAGGGGTCCGCCTTCTGGCCGAGCCGCCGGAAAATGTTCTCGATGGTGTACCGTTGGGGATGAAGGTCCTCCCGATCCAATTCCTCCCAATCGAGGGGCGTGGCCACCGGGGCCTGGGGTTGGGGGCGGACAGCGTAGGGCACGACGCTGGTTTGAGCGTAAGCGTTGCGCAGATAATCCAGAAAGAGCCGGCCCCGACGTTTATCTTTTTGGGTTTCCAGGGTCAACTGCTCCGGGGCACGAGCGACCACCCGCTCGGCCACATCACGGGCGAAGCGCCGCACCGCGTCGAAATCGGCGCTCCGGTCGAGTGGCACGACCAGATGTAACCCCTGAGAGCCGGTCGTCATTACAAAAGGAACCAGCTCCACCGCCTGCAACATTGCCCGCAGCCGGTAGGCCGCCTGCCGCACGGCCTCAAAATCATCGCCGGGCGGATCGAGATCGAAAATGAGCCGGTCGGGGTGATGCAACCGGTCGCTGCGGCTCAACCAGCCGTGGGGCGTCAGACAGCCCTGATTGGCCAGATAGACCAACGTTTCGGCCTTGTTGCAGACCACCTGCGCCTGAGTCGTTTCTTTTTCCTTGACCTCAATCGTCACCCGGTCGATCCAGGCGGGAAAATGGTCGGGCACTTCCTTTTGATAAAATCCACCCCCCTCAAGGCCGTCGGGAAAGCGTTGCAGCGACAGCGGGCGAGCCTGCATATGGGGCAGCATTGTCTCGGCGATAGCCCGATAATAATCGACGAGGTCCCCTTTCGTCAGGTCGGCTTCGGGAAAATATAGCTTGTCTTGGTGGGACAGTTCAATGTGCTGCCCGCCAACCTTAACCCTCTTGCTCATCACGCCCCGCCTCTGCTTCAACATCCGGTAATTCCGGCATCCTTACTCCTTAAATTTGTCAATAGTTCGTCGCGCCAATTCGGCCAGCCCCATCCCCGACAGCGACCCGGTGACCACATCGCCGGGATAGTGCGCGCCGAGGTAAATACGGGAGAAGGCCACCAACCCGGCGATACCGTACCAGGCCACCCGCAAACGGGGCAAGAGACGGCTGAGCATATGCGCCCCGGCAAACGCTACGGCGGAATGGCCCGACGGAAATGACCAGTTGCCCGGCTTTTTACCGACGACCACCGCCCGCACAACGTCGATGAAGGGCCGTTCCCGCCGAAAATACATTTTGACCGGCCCCTCGACGATACTACCGGCAATCCAGATGGGCGGAGCGATTTCCTTCAACGTGCGGCTGGCCCACGTTGGCCGAAAGGGCCAGACCAGGGCCACGCCGATCAGCCAGCCCAGCCCGCCGCGATACCAGCGGGAGAGGTGGTAGAAAAAGGTGTCGAGCGCCGCCGTTCGGGGAAACTTATTGTTGATGAGGATGAACAGTTCCGTGTCGTAAGTATCCAGGAGACTGATGCCCCGATGGGCTTTGAGCGCCTCCCGCAAATGGCGGCGCTGCGTTTCTAACTCGTCAGGCTGGTCCGCCCGCTCCGGGGCAGTCACCTCCTGAACCTGCTCGGCGACCGCTTCGTAGGCTTCGCCTTCCAACTCGGCGGCTCCGGCGGCGGTTTTTTTCAAAACCTCGGCTGCCTCTTGGATTTCGTCCGGCTCTGTGTCCGCCGCCGTTTCCACCGCGTCGGCCACCCGCTCGGCCTGTGTCGGGGGGGCCGCCGTCTCCACGTCCGGCGTCAACGTCTCGGCCACCGCTTCAGCCGGTTCGTCGGCCCGCTCATCCTCGACCAATTCCTCGACCACCGCTTCCGCCTTCTGCGGTGTGTCAATTTTTTCCAGGCTCTCTTCCAATGATTCCTGGATTGGTTCGGCGGCCTGCTCCGTTTCGTCGTCAAATTTTTTGGGGG
>CAZWZZ010000051.1:0-10922 GCA_964638395.1 uncultured Caldilineaceae bacterium | reverse complement strand
CCTTCTTTCACCTTCTTGGCTCGTAAAATATCTTCTCTATTTTCCTCTTCGAGGGTCTGCTCGATGAAGTTGATTGTATTCTCATACCGGGGCATAATCGTCGTCTCCAACGCATTGACCCGCCGCTGAGTCTGGCGCAATTCGATGGCCAGCCGCCAGACGGTGGTTACTTTCTCCGTCACTTCCCCCAGGCGGCGGGCGATGGCCAGCCACCGTTCGCGGGCCTCATCCAGAGCCGGGTCGGTCTCCCCCAGGCCGTAGGGCAAGGCGTGGGGAGCGACCTCGACCTGCACCGCCGGGACTTTCGTGCCCATAATGCTGCGCTGCTTGACCGCGGCGGTCGAAGCCACGGTCGGGGCCAGGGTAAACCGGCGCAGCCGCGTCCGGCCCATCTGCATCCTGGCCCGGGCCATCGCCTCGTGCGCCCCCTCAAAACGCTCCCGCACCGCCGCTTCGACCGCCTCGGCCTCGGCTATCGTCTCCAGGAGCCGCTGCGTCAACACCTCCTGCTTGCGATCCAGTAAATCGTGGCCGCTGCGGATTTGCTCCAACTCATCCTGCAAGCGGAGCAGGTTGCCCTGCGTGGGTGAAACATCCAGTTGGTCGGCCATAGTTAGGTATCTCCAAGAAAATAATTATCCAAACCTTCGTAAAACGTGAAACGTGAAACGTAAAGCCTGCTTGGGGACCGAAGACATTACGTTTTTCGTTTTACGTTTTAGGTGGCTCCAATTTGACCGTTTTAAAACTTGGACCCCCTTACGCTCCTGAGTCTTCCTCTTCTTGATAATGAGCCTCAATCTCCTCTGCCGTGACGCGGGTCAGCGCCGCTTGGGGCAGCAGGGACAGGACGCGCCAGCCGATATCCAACGTCTCCGCTGTCGAGCGACTCTCCCGCCGGCCCTGGGCCAAAAATTGCTGCTCGAAAGCATCGCCGAAGGTTAGATAATTTTGCTCACGGGCCGGTAAATCCCCCTCGCCGATAATATCGGCCAGGTCGCGGGCATTCTGGGTTTCGGTGTAGGCGCTATACAGTTGGTTGGAGACGTTCTCATGGTCGCTCCGGGTCAACCCCTCGCCGATGCCATCCTTCATCAGGCGGGACAGGCTGGACAGCACATCGACCGGCGGGTAAATATCCTGCCGGTCCAACTCCCGGCTGAGGACAATCTGCCCCTCGGTGATGTAGCCGGTCAGGTCGGGAATGGGATGGGTGATGTCGTCGTTAGGCATCGACAAAATGGGAATCAGGGTCACCGACCCCTGGCTGCCCTCGGCCCGGCCACACCGCTCGTAGAGGCTGGCCAGGTCGCTGTAGAGATAGCCGGGATACCCCTTCCGGGTGGGAACCTCCCCCCGCCGGTTTGAAATCTCCCGCAGCGACTCGCCGTAGTTGGTCATATCGGTCAGGATGACCAGGACGTGCGTATCCCGCTGAAAGGCCAAAAACTCGGCCAGGCTGAGCGCGGCGCGAGGGGTGATGGTCCGCTCGACGGGCGGGTCATCGGCCAGGTTGAGGAACAGGGCCGTCCGGTCGAGGTTGCCACCGCCAGTCAGGCGGTGCTGGAACTGCGTGGCCGTATCGTGGGAGACGCCCATCGCCGCGAAAATAATGGCGAACTGTTCCTCCCCCTCGCCGATACGGGCCTGTAGGGCAATCTGGGCGGCCAGATCGTTGTGGGGCAGGCCGTTGCCGGAGAAAATGGGCAGCTTCTGCCCCCGGACCAGGGTGTTCATGCCGTCGATGGCCGAAATGCCGGTTTCGATGAAGCTGCGTGGATAGTTGCGAGCCACCGGGTTGAGGGGCGCGCCGTTGATATCGACCCGCGCCTCGCCGATGGGGGGCGGCAGGCCGTCGCGGGGCCGGCCCAGGCCATCGAAGACCCGGCCCAACATCTCGCGGGCCACCGGAATTTGCAACGGCCGGCCCCGAAAACGGACCCGCAAGGCCGGGGGATGGAGGCCGTCGCTCTGCCCGAAAATCTGCACGACGGCCCGCCGCTCGCTGACTTCCAAGACCTGGCCCAGTTGCACGGCCCCCGCCGGGGTAATAATCTCCGCGACTTCGGCGTAGGCGGCATCACTGGCCCCCTCGATAATCATCAATGGCCCGGACAGTTGGTCGGCTCCGGCATATTCTCTGATGGCTGTTTTTGCTGGTGGCATAGATTACCTTCCTTCTTCGTAAAAGAGATTATCAGGATAATTCCTGGAGCGCCGCCCGCACCTCATCCGCAACCTGCTCGATTTGCTCCAACTCATCATTCGGCACATCCTCTTTCAGCCGAATCAAGCGGGGCATATCTAACGCTTCCTGCAATTGATCGACCGGAACTTCCTCATCGAGGCGGGCCTGACCCTGGCGATGGATTTCCATAAAGAGTTGCAGTAAGCGGCTCTGTTTTTCGGGGGCGGCGTAGGCATCAATCTCGTGCAGCGCGTTTTGCTGGAGGAAGCCCTCCCGCAGAAGCCGGGCCGTGTTGAGCGTCCATTGCTGTCGAGCGGCCAGGGCATCCGGCCCCACCAGCCGCACCAGTTGCTCCAAATCCGCCTCGGTCTGCAAAATCTGCATCGCCTGGCGGCGCAGGTCGCTCCAGTCGGCCTCTGTCCGCTCGTTCCACCACTCGGCGATTTGTTCCAGATAGAGGCTGTAGCTGGTCAGCCAGCCGATAGAGGGATAGTGGCGCTTGTTGGCCAACTCCCGGTCCAGCGCCCACCAGCTCTGGGTAAAGCGTTGGGTGTTGCGGGTCACCGGCTCGGAAAAATCACCCCCCGGCGGCGAAACCGCGCCGATGAGGGTGACCGAGCCTTCGCTGCCGCCCAGCGTCGTCACCCGCCCGGCCCGCTCGTAGAAGGCGGCCAGGCGGGAGGGGAGATAGGCCGGAAAACCCTCCTCGGCCGGCATCTCCTCCAGGCGACCGGAAATCTCCCGTAATGCCTCGGCCCAGCGAGAGGTGGAGTCGGCCATCAAAGCCACATCGTAACCCTGGTCCCGGTAATATTCGGCCACTGCCACCCCGGTGTAGATACTGGCCTCGCGGGCGGCGACCGGCATATTGGAGGTGTTGGCGATCAATAGCGTCCGCTCCATCAGTGGTTTGCCGCTGCGGGGGTCTTCCAATTCGGGAAAATCCTCCAACACCTCGGCCATCTCATTGCCCCGCTCGCCACAGCCGACATAAATGATGATGTCGGCATCCGACCATTTGGCCAGGCTGTGTTGCAAGACCGTCTTACCGCTGCCGAAGGGGCCGGGAATGGCCGCCGTACCCCCTTTGGCCAGCGGGAAGAAGGTATCAACCACCCGCTGGCCGCTGATGAGGGGCAGCGAGGGGCGCAGCCGCTCCCGGATGGGCCGGGGCCGGCGCACGGGCCAACGTTGGGTCAGGGTCAGGGGATGTTCCTGCTCTTCGTCGTCGATTATCACGCCAATCTCATCGGTGACGGTATAATCACCGGCCTCGGCCAGATGTTCCAACCGACCGCGCAGGCCAGCCGGCACCAGAATTTGATGCTCGATGAGCGAGGTTTCCGGGACGACGCCCAACACCTCTCCCGGCCCAATCTCCTGCCCCGCTTCGGCCCTGGGCGTGAAAGACCAGGTCCGCTCCTCATCCAATGGCGGGACATTCTCCCCCCGCCGGATGAACCGGCCGCTCCGCTCGTGCAGCAAATCGAGAGGGCGCTGGATGCCGTCGAAGGTGTTGCCCAACAGCCCCGGCCCCAGCGTAACCGACAACGGCTGTTGGGTTCCGTAAATCGGTTCGCCGACGTGCAAGCCGCCGGTATTTTCATACACCTGAATCGTGGCGCTGTCCCCCTCCAGGGCAATGACCTCGGCGGCCAGGCGCTCCCGGCCAACCCAGACCTGCTCGGCCATCGTCAGCCGCCCCTCGAGCCGGGCGTGAACCACCGACTCGGTAATCCAGATCAAAGAACCAACCGCATTGTTATGAGTCGTCATTCTGTTTGCCCCAGCCGTTCAAAAATCTGCTCCCGCATCTCCTCGCGGGCCAGAGCCAGCCGGGTGGGGAAAGTTAGATCCACCTGGCGGCGGCTCTCTTTCTGCCTGGCCAGGAGACCGCCCCAGGTGTCGAGGGGGTCGGCGGCCCGCTCGAACAGGACCTCGGCTTCCAGCGCCGCGCCGGCCGCCTCGCTCCATCGCGCCAGCCGGTCATCGGTCAGCAACTCGTGACCGGCGGCATCGGCGGCCAGCAGCAAACGGCCCCCGCCCAACGTCTGCGCGGCCAGCCGGGTCAGCCGCTCTAAAACCTTAACGTAGTTTTCCTTTTTGTTTTCCTTTTTGTTTTCCGCTTTATTTTCTTCTTCATTTTCCTCGCTCGGCAGGGCGCGAAGTTGCGCCTCCGCCTCCTGCCAGACCCGGTTCAACAGCGCCTCCCGGCTCTGTAAATAATTTTGTTGGGCCGCACGGATAGCCTCGGCCCGCTGCTGCCGCTGTTCGGTTTCGGCCCGGCGGTTGGCCCGGTCGAGAATCTGCTGCCGGGTCTCGTCCGCCGCCTGGCGGGCCTTGTCTAAAATTTCGATGGCCTGTTGCTCGGCCTGCTTCTCCCGGCTCTGAACCTCAGCCCGCGCTCGATGTTCGATGGCGGTAATCAACCCCGCCAGGTCGCCGATGATGCGTGGCATGCTGTCTCCTTTCCTAAACTCTCAAACTCATCCCCACTATCTCCTCAATCTGCGCTCGCAGCGAGGTCGTGGGAGCCTCCGGTTGGCTGCCCGGAATTTCGAGTACAACCGGTTGGAGCGTGGTCATTTTCAGCTCGTTGACGGTGGCCTGCGCCTGCCGGGCCAGGGGTTGGGTGATGAGCAGAATGGCCGGGTCGATGTCGGATAACACCTCATCCAGCGCACGTTCCACATCCTCCGCTACCGCCTGAACCACTTTTCCGTCGATGCCGACCAATTTCAGACCGAAGATGGTGTCCTGGTCGCCAATCACAAAAATAGACATCGAACCCCCTAGCCGCCGACGCCGCCGGTCAAAATCATAAAGGAGATAATCAAGCCGTAGATGGCAATCCCCTCGGCCAGGCCGACAAAAATCAACGTCCGGCCCAGCACCTCCGGCTTCTCGGTGATAGCCCCGATAGCCGCCGCCCCGGAAATACCGACGGCGATGCCGGCCCCGATAGCGGCCAGTCCGGTGGCCAGGGCCGCCCCCAGAGCCACGTTCCCCAAGCCGCCGCTCTCCGCCTGAGCGCCCCCCTCTTCCTGGAGCAGCGGGGCCGCCTCAGCGATGAGCGGTGCGTCGAGCCACAGCCCCAGCGCGAAGAGCAGGGCCAGTCCGGCCACCAGCCCGTTCAGCGTCAGCAAACCGCCGGTCAGGGCGCGAATGATTTGGGATGGGCTAAAGGTGTGCCGACCCACCACGACTAAAATGGTCAGTAGTAGTAAAAGTATGAAGATGTGTAAGAACATAATGCCTCCCTATGATAATGTAGTTGTCGGTCAGGCAGTGCCAAGATTTAAATCCATCAAATTGGAGCCACACACAACGTAAAACGGGAAACGTAAAGCTTGCTTATCGGGCAAAGATGTTACGTTTTAGGTTTTACGCTTTACGGATTTTGGATGATTATTTTCTTGGAGATACCTAATCTCGCTTAAACCTGTTCAGCCTGTTTGGACAGCGTCAACGGCTCGAAGACGCGGCCTCGCCCGCCGAAGAATTTGTTGAAGAACTCGTAATATTCCAGCCGCAGGGCTTGGATGCCGACAATCAGCCCCTCGAAGCCGACGATGAAGATGGTGCCGATAATCAGCACGAGCCAGCGCCCCGGACCGCCGCCGCTCAGGTCGGCCAGGGCGAAGACGACCTGGCTCAGCCCGGCGTGGGCCACGGCAAACGCGCCCAGCCGCACAAAGGAGAGGCTGTTGCTGATGTCGGCGATGACCGTCTCGAACAGCTCAAAGAAGGCTTCGACGCTGTATTCGCCCCAGCCTTGCTCCAGGAGGGGGCGGTGGCCGCTAAGAAGATGGCTCAACGGCTCGTGGAGGAAAATCAGCAGGGCCGGGATGAGAAGCAGCAGGAACCAGAGGGACAGGGACAGGTTCCAGCCCTGCCACAGGGCCACCGCCCCGCCGATCAATGCCCAATAGAGCCAGATTCCGGCCAGACCGTTCTGGCCGAAGAGCAAGCGGCCCCAGGCTTGGGCTCGCCAGGCGACTATCAAATTCAGCAGAAAGCCCAGATTTAGCAGCCCCACCCCGGCGGCGATAGCGGCCAGCAAGATGCTGCTGATGCTGCCCAGCGGACTGAGCCAGACGTGGGGCAAAATATGTTCCAGGCCAAAGATGCTGCCGTACAGAAAACCAAAGAGGGTTCCGCTCAAGCCGGAGATGGTCAGGATGGCCCCGATAGCGGCGGCCATGCCCTGGCTGCGCTGCCACACCCAGCCGCCCAGCAGGGCCAGCAGCAAGCCGTGCCCCACGTCCCCGAACATCATACCGTACATTAAAACGAAGGTCAGGGCCACCAGCGGCGTCGGGTCGATTTCGTCGTAGGCCGGGAAGCCGAAGGTGGAGACGATGGTCTCGAAGGGACGCAGAAAGGCGGGGTTCCGCAGCAGCGTCGGTGTGGGCAGCCGCCCGCCGACGACCGGCTCCACTACCTCGACATCGGCCCGGCCCGGCGCGCTGTTTTGGACGGTTTGGGTGACCTCATCCAGGGCCGTCTCCGGAACCCAGCCCGTCAGCAGATAGACATCGCCGTGGCGGGCCAATTGGTTGATGATAGCGATGCCGGTGGCGTTGCTGTCGGCTCGACGCCACAGCTTCAATAGGGGCGCTTCCCATTTCTGGACTAAGCGCCCTTTTTCTTGCTCCAATTTCGCCTGTTGAGCCTCGATGTCGGCCAGTTGGTCGCCCAACATCGCCAAAATATCGGTCGGTGTGCCGCTGAAATCCTCTGGCAGGGGGACCGGCTCGGCAAAGAGGCTGTTCAAGGCACGTTCTAAAATCGGGGCGTGGGGTTGGTCCGTGGCCGTCAAGACCAGCGACCGCTCCCCCTCTTCGTGGATGGGCACAATCACAAACGGAATATTGAAGAGAGTCACCCGCAGATTATCCAGGCGCTCTTTGGGAATGGTCACCAGTTGCAGGTGGAGATATTCCAGCGACCGCAACTCCTCCACCGAGAGGTCGAGCGGTTCCAACAAACGCATCTCCTGTTCCAGACGGCGCAGCCGTTTCCGGCGACGGGACAGCTCTGAGCGCCGCTCGTCCCAATCCCGGACGGCCTGCTCGATTTTTTCCAGTTGCTCGGCCAGCGTCTCCGCATCCCGGCGAGGGCGAACCGTCTCCGGCGGTGGGGCGTCTCGATGGCTGATGTTCAGCACATCCAGGAGATTTTCCACGCGCCGGGTCTGGTTGGCGTAAGTATTGGCCAACTCGCGCCAGCGCTCCTGTTGAGCGCCGCGCCAGTCGCCGCGCTGCTCCGGCTCGCTCAAATCGAGGCTTTCCAGCCGGGCCAGCGCCACGGCCACCTGGCCGATGTCTTCTTCCTGGATAAAGATGTTGATTTTGTGCATGGTTGTGGGGGTGAACATTGTAATCCTTTGGTCTAAAGTTGGTCGAGTAAACACTCGTAAAACGAAAAACGAAAAACGTAACATCTCTGTCCCATAGAGCAGGCCCGGTACATCCAAATTCTTGCGCTCCAAGCCGGTCCGTGACCGGCGGTCGGGGTTACAAAAAACCCCTGCGAGCATCGAAATTGGATCAACTGAGGCTTTACGTTTCCCGTTTTACGTTTTATGTGGCTCCAATTTGGCGAATTTAAAACTTGGAACCGCCTTAAACTGCGCCATTAAACGCGAGCTTGCCGCCCCTCGCCAATCAAAAATGATTGAATATGGTCGGGCGACCGGCCGCTGGCCTGGCCTTCGATAATCGTTATCAAATCCCGCACGTCACTTTCCAGCAGGATGAGATAGGCCAACATCGTGCCCAGATGAAGGGGGTAGCCCTGGCGAGTGGCCTGGGCCACCTGGTAATAATGGCGCTGAAAAGAAAGTTGCAGACGGGGCAGGGCCTCCTCCGGCGGTAGCTCGGTGACGCGCTCCAGGCCGGGCAGGTCGGCGGACCACAGACGCTGGACAACCTGACCGATGGCACCGCCCGTGGCAATCTCCCGAACGATCCCGGCATCGACCCGCAGCCCCCGCTGCAAGGTGTAGTTCAAGATTTCTTCAGGGCTGAGGTCGAAGTAGACCCGGTAACGAAAGGCCCACAACAAATTTTGGCTGTCGATGCGACTGCCGACCAGCTTCTGCGCTTCCCCTTTATCCCGGCCTGACAAATCATCCAGGAGGCGCAGCAGGCGACGATGGTAGGCCAAATCGAGCGACACCTCAAAGGCGAAGAGGTCCCGCGCTTGCCGGTACCGTTCCGTGGCCTGATCCAGGGCGCGGGCATAAAAAGCGCCGTGGAAGCTCCCTCGGAGCTGCTCGATGATATCCGAGACCGAGGTCGATTCGGTCAAGCGGTTCCACGGCAGGCCGGAAGCCGGCCCCAGCCCAATCAGCGCGGCCCGGATTTGGTCGGGCGCGACCCCGGCATCGACGCTGCGCAGGATGGTTTTTAGATTATCGACCTCGAAGCGTCGCCACAACCAGCCTAACAATTTCTGCGGCTTCCCTGGCAGCAGCTTGAGGGGCGCTTGCATCTCCCGGACCAGGTGGCCCCATAACGCCTTTTCGACCGGCGCGGCGGCTATCTCGCCTGTGCCCAGGTTGGCCAGGACGGTTTGATAGCCGTGCCGGTTCAAAATGGTCACCAGGCCGTTCAGGTCGGTTGCCGTCAGCAGGGTTTGCCAGGTCGTGGCCGGGAGCAGGCGGGCCATGCGGCCCCGCACGTTGGCATTGGCCGCAGCGTAGCGCAGCGGGTCCAGAATGGCCAACACGTTAGACCGCCTCGCCGGTGACCCAGGCGACGAGTATCTGCACCGCGCCGTCGAGATTGGCTTCGGCTCGACGGCGCATGGTTTCGACATCGGTCAGATAGGCCCGTTGGGCCTGACCCTCGTCCGGGCGGTTCTCTTCGTCGGCCTCGCCGGTGGTCCGGTCGATAATCGCTTGCGCTTCTTCCTCAG
The DNA here is from genome assembly GCA_964638395.1 of uncultured Caldilineaceae bacterium. GTDB lineage: Bacteria > Chloroflexota > Anaerolineae > 4572-78 > J111 > CAZWZZ01. The sequence goes on along the minus strand of CAZWZZ010000051.1, from coordinate 1,810 downwards.
CCTCCGAGCGGGCCTTCTCGATGAGGGAGTCGGCCTCTGCCTGGGCCTCATCCACCTGCTGGTTGGCCGCTTCTTCGGCCTGCCGGTGCTTACGTTTGGCTTCTCGTTCAGCCTGCAAGAGACGCTCGAGGCTCTCCTGGGGAGTCGAGCCGTTGCTCATAGCTGTAAATTTCTCCTGTATTGAGTGCGGGTCGCAGCTACCCTTGTGGCGCTCGGCTAATCGCCTGGCCTGTGCCCTGTGGCGCATCGCTGCCACCCAGGTTTAATTCATCCCGTATCCGTTCGATGATGAGGATGATGTCCTGCTGGATGGTCAGTGTCGTATTCTCGCTGCCTGACCAATCGATAATCACATCGGCCTTGGGCAGCTTAATATCGTGTTCGCTATCCAGGTGGTCGATCATCTGGTTGATGACATCCTCGGCGGTTTCCCCTTCGACGACAAAATCACAACCGGCTACACCTAATTCACTACCATGAATCTTCATACTCATTTTTTGACCTCCTTGTGGTCTCATATACTTGACAGTTGTGTTAAGATTATTTTGAAACTCAGAGGGTTGCCAACCTCGTAAAACGCAAAACGTGAAACGTAACCTTTACGCAGCACGTTTTACGTTTTAGCGGGTCAACCCCACGAATCCCTGTTCAGTTTAAAAATCTGTTAAACAAAAGACAGTGGCTCTTGTTTACGACAGCACATCTTTCACCTTATCGACGAGGCCCTCATCCTCTTCGGTTTCGTCCGGTTCTTCGCCTTTACGATACCATTTGCCTTTCTTCTCATCCTGGACGAACTCGTGCTTCACTGCCGCCCAGCCATCCCGGTGGGCGACCGCTTCTCGATCCTGTTCGCCCGGTTCTATTTCTTCTTCGTAATTTTCCCAGGATTGGTTATAGGCCTCGAGATAAATCTTTTGGGCCTCCTCCGGTAAAGCCTGACGAATGGTGTCCGGTAAATCATTGGTAGTTTTGTACGTCATTGTTAGCCTCCTCGCTACAATTTTTTGAAATAAACTCATTAACCAATCAACAGTTGAAAGCCGAGCATAGCTATTACGGCCACGGCGGCGGTGGGGTAGGCCACCCTGGGGGACAGGTCTTCCAGGGCTTCCGGCAGCAGCTCTCTGAAGACCATCCAGATCATAGCTCCGGCGGCCAGGCCCAGGCCCACCGGCAACAGCGGGCGAAAGATCAGCACAAAGAGGAAAGCGGGCACGGCTACCAACGGCTGGGGCAGGCTGCTGAACATACTCCACAGGGCCGCTTTGAGAACAGAGGTGCCCCGGGGGATTAAAATCAGGCTGATGGCCAGCCCCTCCGGGATGTTGTGAATGGCGATGGCTATGGAGATGAAGGCCCCGAAAGTGTGCCCATCGCCATAGGAGACGCCAACGCCGATACCCTCGGCAAAGGAGTGGACCGTCATAATGCCGACAATCATCAACATTTTGATGGCATCGGCCCCTTCGATCTCGCCAATCGAAAATTCCTCTTCCCGATGTTCCAGAAACCGGTGGGCAATCGTGACCAGCACCACGCCCAGAACGCCCCCAACCATTAACCGTAGCACCGGCCGGCCGACATTGTCGAGGTTGATGCCCTCCACAATCAGACCGAGACTGGCCCCCAGCATCAGCCCGGCGGCCAGGGCGTTGCCCACGCCCAGCCAACGGTTATCAAATTCATTGAGAAATAGGAACGGCAAAGCGCCGAAGCCCGTCGCCACCGCCGTAATGGTGGCCGCCACCAGCACGTGCCAGACGGTGACCGTCCCGGAGGACATCGAATTGCCAACCCACACGGCGGC
>CAZWZZ010000050.1:7937-16165 GCA_964638395.1 uncultured Caldilineaceae bacterium | reverse complement strand
TATTTTGCCAAAATCATTACGTTTTGCGTCTTACGTTTTACGAATTTGTCAACCTGATTTCTTGGGGATATGAACCATACCGGTTTGGGGCTACTGAATAGTTGCAAAATCATTACGTTTTGCGCCTTACGTTTTACGAAATGGGTTGACTTTTAAGGAGAGTGTAGCGATGGAACAGGAAACGACCGTCGAGCAAAAATCAGGGGGACAATGGGTCAAGATCATTATCGGTGTGACCCTGACGACGTTGACATTATTGGTTTGCGCCAGCGTCGTGGCTTACGTCAGCTATACCCAAATTGTGAGCAACAGCCAGGACACCAACCGGGCGATGCGAGCGCCGATTTTCCGGGGAGCGCCGACCTATAACCACATCGCCTACATCGGCAACGATAACAACGTCTGGCTGGTCGGGCCGGATGGTCAACAGCGGCGTCAATTGACGACTGACGGCGGCGATTACCGCTTCCCCACCTGGGCCCCGGACAGCCGCCGCCTGGCCTTCATCGGTCCCGGCGAGGCCGACAACACCGTTCTCTACACAGCCCCCACCGCCGAAGGGACGGAGTCGCCACTCGTCGTCTTTGCCGATGAAGGCTCGGCCCCCTTCTATCTCTACTGGGCCCCGGACAGCCAAATGATTACCTTTTTGACCCAGGAGCCGACCGGTCTGGCGATGCGTCAGGCCAGCGCCGGCCTGGCCGATCAACACCGTATTTTGGGGGAAGGCTCCCCCTTTTATTGGGTTTGGTCGCCGCAGGGAGACCGGTTGTTGATGCACGTCGGCGGCTCGCGGGCGGTGTCGGACGAGGCCCATATTTCGCTGTTGACCAACGAGGTGGATGCCGAACGGGTGGAACTGAACCTGGCTCCTGGCGGATTTCAGGCCCCGGCCTGGTCGGCAGATGGCCAACATTTTTTCTACATCGCCGCCACCGACGATGCCGTTGACTCGATCTACCGCACCGACGCCGAGACGCTGGAAGAAAATGTGGTCACAAATCTGTCCGGTTTCGCCTACATGGTGCTATCGCCGACGGGAGAAAATCTGGCCTATCTGCAAATCGAGCGGGGCAATCGTCCCCCCTTCGGCACGGCTTACCTTGTCGGGACGGATGGTCAGGGCCACCGCCAACTGACGGAGCGCCCGGTCGGGTCGATGTATTGGTCGCCGGATGGTCGTAAATTGGCCTTGATGACGCTGGTTCGGGGGGATGACGGCTCAACGGCCAAAGCGGGCGGGCTGGCCAAACCGTTGCCACAGGGGTTACAGTTGCGCTGGTGGATTTATGACGTAGCCACGGAGGAGCTAGAGCCGCTCATCTCTTTCCGGCCCACCACGGCCTTTCTGCAAACCGTGCCCTATTTCGATCAGTACCATCTGTCGCTCACCTTCTGGTCGCCGGACAGCCGCTATTTGGTCGTCACCCGCGAAAAGGTAGGCAATCCCGACGACGGCACGATTTTTGTCGTCGATACGACAACTCTCACCGAGCCGGTCGAGGTGGGGGAGGGGCGGTTGGCGGTCTGGTCGTGGGAGTAGGGGTGACTATAGCAACCTGACCGGGTGCGTCCTAAATTTTAGGAGATAGCATCCTGAGTAGCGCAAAACGGAGTGGAGCGCGTATCGAAGGGTGCGGCGAACGGGAGGAGGCGTGGTCAACCCGCACCCTTCGATACGGTTTTCGCTACGCTCCAACCTACTCAGGCTGCGTCCTGAGCTTGTCGAAGGGATGCTGCACTTGAAATCTCGCCTAATTTCCGGGACACACCCCACCTGACCCCTTCATTTGACTTGTAAACAGGCCCGCTTTATACTTCCCCAATATACTTGTTCCGAATGTTATTCATCCAACGCCTTAGCCTAAACCATCAGAACACAGGAGCGGTTGATGTTAGATAAAATTTTCGAGCCTGATAAAACAGCCACATTATCGCCAGCAGAATTACTTGAGCAGTTAACCGCTTTTGAACAAACAGACTCGGTGACCAGGTTCAACCAATTGTATCAGGCCATTGAGTGGCAAACTGTCGCCGCCCCTCATTTTATCAAAGCCATCGAATTGGCTATCTGGTTCAATTTGCCGGAGCGAGCTGCTCACCTGGCGCAACGGGGGCAGGAACGGTTTCCGGCCCACACCGATCTGCACTATTGGGCCCAGGTTCTGGCCCCGCCACAGGTGGTGAGCCAAACGCCGGTTGCTGAAGAAACAGGCCAAGCCAGAGAAACCGGTCAGCAGGCTTCAGCCCACTGGTTCAAAACCCAGGCTGACCGTTATCGGGGGCAATGGGTGGCTGTCCAGGATGGCCAATTGCTGGCCACGGCCACGACCCGACAGGCCGTGGTCGATCAACTCAAACAACGCGATGTCGAGTCTCAGCCCATCGTCACGCGAGTCCTGTGACCACTCCGTTATGTCGATAAAACGACCGCTGTTTCGTCGAATTCTGCCCAAGCTGCCAAAAAACCATCCCACAGAAGCGGTTGCGGTGCTTTCTCAAATGCAGGATCGTTGAGATAAACGTGAGTTTCATCAAAGCCGACAACGACGACGACGTGAGAGCTATCATTGTCGCCGGGCCAATAAGTCAACATCATCGTCCACAATTGGGCAATGACGGGCTGACCTTCATTGAGGTGTGTTTGCAATTGTTCCGGGGTGAGGGGGCCAAAATCAACTCGATAGCCCAGTTGAGTCAGGCGGGTGACGTTTGAGATGGGTGTGCCAAACCGTTTGGTGTCTAAGACGTTGACCAGCTTCGCTTCGGAAACAGTTTCTCCCCAATGAGCCAAAACCATTCGGACGCACGTCGGTAAACACATTCCATCTCGCGGTTGTTTAAAGTGCGGCGTTTTCAGCAAGGCGTTGGGCCTCCGCTTCAAGCGTTTCGAGAAGCGCGTCGCTGATATTCAATGTCCCGGTTTCAACATCGACATCAATCGCCCCCACGGTTCCGATCCGCCCTTTTGAGGGGGAGGAGAGGGCAACCGGAACCCGCCAAGAGGCCCCTTGTTCGCCCCAAACCAGATGGGGCGTTTCCCCGTGCAGCAAATCAGCGATGTGGTGCGTCACAAAGAGGCTGACCTGCCGCCGGGCCGCCGCGCCGCTGACCCGGATATTGGCTCTGATCTTGACGTCAATATCGAGCCAGCCATTCTCAGGCGGGGTGATATTCTCTAATAGGACTGCCATATTCTGAGTCTCCTCTCAGGCTTCACCACGTTTCTCCTTGAGAAGATATAATATTACGCCTCCGTTGTCAACTTAAACGGGACCTCATCCCCTCAGCGATTCACCCCCCGGCCCGCATAAAAAAAAGTGGCCCCGCTCCAGGGACGAACCGAGGGAGCGGGGCCGGTTGATATTCGCCCGGCCCGATCAAGAAATTCTATCGCCGTATCAAAAGATTCATCATCATCCAAAACGCCACGCAACGCAAGAAACTGGTCTAAAGAGGCTAACCGCACCGTTTGCCCCTCGATAATTGTTTTTATCTCATCACCTTCTTGGAGATTCAGGAGGCTCATTAACCAGGCCGGGAGAGAAATTGTATCCTCGCTTGAACTTTGTACCACCATTGTCATATGTTGTCTCCCCTAACTGAAAAAATATCAGTAGACCGCAGTCGCACCCTTCGATACAACCTCGTACCTCGGTTTACTCAGGATGCCTGGGGTCTACTGAATATCACTCGTTGAAAAATCGTTACTCTGATTATACCGAAAAGGGTCCTGTCTGTAAAAATAATTTCATCGCTCTCCCTTCTCAGCGACCTCAACCCCCTCACCCCCTCAGCAATTCACCCCCAGCCCCGTCAGTCGCCCCAGCAGGCGAGGCAGGGGCCGCACACGCCACCCGCAACCCGAGGTCCCAGTACCTGCGGCGCCTGACGCGGTCACGGAACGCCGCACGCACCCAATTTTTGTTATTGTAAAAAGAACCGCCTCGCAAAACTTCCCACCCTTTACCATAATTCTCGTCTTGATAGCTACTGCCCGGATAGACATCAAAATCACTGGCCGTCCACTCCCACACATTCCCGGCCATATCCGCGCAACCGGCCGGGCTATCCCCCTCCGGTGAATATTGACCGACCGGGGTCGTCGTACCAACTCCGGCCTCTTCAGTGTTCGCTTTATTGGCCGCCCAATCGTTGCCCCACGGATAGCGGCGGCCATCCGTGCCTCGGGCCGCTCGCTCCCACTCCTGTTCGGTCGGTAGACGGTACGGCTTGCCCGTCGCTTCGGCCAGCCACTCGCAGTAAGCTGTGGCATCCTCTAAACTAACGTAAGTGACCGGATGGCTGGCCAGGTCATCGGGAAACTGGCCGTTTTCCCAATGCCGGGGTGGGTCATAGTTGGTGGCCTCGACGAAGGCTTTGTACTCCAAATTGGTAACCGGATAGCGCCCAATCTGGTAGGCCGGTAGCTCTACCTCGTGCTGCGGCGTTTCCCGTAAAGCCTCTTCCCCCAGTTGTTGAGCCTCCGCCTCCGGCGTGCCCATCAAAAACGTCCCGGCCGGAATGGTGACCATCTCCGGCTCGAAACTATGGCGGGCCACTTCTCGTGTCGGACGCCGCTCGGTTTCGGCCCGCCCGGTCAGGGTGATGTACATCCGCAACTGCTCCGGCTTGAGGTCCCGGAAGCAGGCCCGGTTATCATCGGGAAAGAGACGAAAGAGTCGCCGCAGCGTAGCCCGCTGACCAAACGGCTCCAACGGCCCCGGCAATGCCCGCCGCTGCGCCTCCGCTTCGCCCGCTGTTTCTGCCCCTTCGATCTCAACCTTCGCCTCAGCCTCAGCCTTAGCCTCCTCCTCCACAAAATACCGCTCCAAATCCCGCAGGTAGCGGGGTGTCAGCCGGATCAGGTCATACAGGTCGGGGTGGCTGTGCTGGATGACCACCACTTTGGCCAGCCGCAGCGGGGTCAAGACCTCGCTCAAAGAGCGGGTTTCGCGCTGGGCGGGAGCGGCGTCGCCATCCGGCGGGTGGTCGCGCTTGAGGCGGCGTTTTTCGGCCAGCCGCCACAGCAGCATAAAGATGTTGATGGCCCGCTTGATCTGGCGGGGGTTGGGGGCCAGGCCGAGGGCAAAGATATCAACGCAGCCGGGCGTGGGGAAATCGACGTTCAACTGGGCCACAAAGCCGCGCATATCCTGGGGATCGATCTCCGGCAGGATGAAGGGCACTTGGATGATCTTCTCCAGGTAGTTGGCCCCTTCTTCGGGATCGAAAGCGGTCTTGTACCGCAGGCGGATACCGGCCTGGACTTTGTCCGGGTCTACGCCCAGCAGGAAGAGGCAGCCCGGCACGTCCAGAAAGAGCTTGATCGCCTCCAAGACCTCCACCGTCCGCTCCGGCAGGCAGCGGTCCAGGTCGTCGATGAAGATGACCAGCCGCCCCCCGTTCTGGAAGACATACTCGTTGATCGTCTCCTCGAAGGTGGTGATAAATTGCTCCACCGAGCGCAGTTGCTCCCGCCGGAACTCCTGCGCCTCCCGCTGAAAGGCTTCGGCGATGGGGGACGGCTCCTCACCCTGGACGCTTTTGCGAACCTTCTTGACCAGGTCGATCAACAGGTTGCCGCCGGGGGCCAGCGACAGGGCAATCTCCGCCGCGCCTTCGACCGTCCCGCCCAACGCTTTGGCCCAATCGAGCGTCCATTGGCCCAACTCCTGCCACTCCACGGTGGTGTAGACCGACTGCTCCAGTCGATCCAGCTTCTTGACCAATTCTTGCTGGCCGGAGTCGGATAGCTCCTCGACCGGGTAGGGGCTGCCATCCTCCCGGCGGGGGCGTAAAGCATCCAGCGTCCGCAGGATCAAGACCCGCCACAGGGCGATCTCCTCCCGCTCATATTTCCAGGCGTTGAACCAGACCGTCTTGAATATCTGATCGGCCTCCACCTGCTGCTGAATGAGACGCATCAGGGTCGTTTTGCCGCTGCCCCACTGCCCGAAGAGGCCGATAGTCAGCGGCGTACTGGTTCCCGGCGCTTTGATTAGATCGGCCAGGGCCTCGACGTAGGGTTGAAAATCGAGGCCGTCCCGGTCGGCCGGTTTGTCGGTCAGGATCGGGTGTTTGAGATCGGTCATAGGCATCTACGGAATCAGCAACACCTTCCCCGCCGTCTGGCGACTCTCCAGCAGGCGATGGGCCTCGGCGGCCTCGGCCAGGGGTAGCTCCCGGTCGATCTTGAACTGCAACGCGCCGTCGGCCACCATCCCGAAGACATCCTTGGCCCGCCACAACAAATCGTCCCGGCTGGCGATGTAGTGGAACAGCGAGGGACGGGTGACGAAGAGGGAGCCTTTGGCGTTGAGCGTTTGCAGATCAAGCGGCGGCACCGGCCCGCTCGATTGGCCAAAGAGGACCATATAGCCCTGCTTCCGCAACACATTGAGACCCTTGTCGAACGTGGCCTGCCCGACGCCGTCATAGACCACATTGACGCCCGCATCGTCGGTCAATCGTTTCGTCTCTTCCTCGAAATCGCTCTCGGTGTAGAGGATGACGTGGTCCGCACCGAGGCTGCGGGCCAATTCAGCCTTCTCCTCGGTCGAGGTGGTGCCGATGACCGTGGCCCCCAACTGTTTGGCCATCTGTACCAACAGTTGGCCGGTGCCACCCGCCGCCGCGTGGATCAAAACCGTGTCCCCGGCCTGGATGGGGTAGGTGCTACGGGTCAGATAATGGGCGGTCATGCCCTGGATCATCGCCGTCGCCGCCATCCCAAAGTCGAGGCCGTCCGGCATGGGAACCAGCTTCTCAACGGGCACGGCGTTGTAGTCGGCATAGCTGCCCATCTGCCCGGTGTAGGCTACCCGGTCGCCGACTTTGACCTCGCTCACGCCGTCCCCGACGGCCTCGACCACGCCCGCCGCCTCGACGCCCGGCGTGACCGGCAGCGACAGCGGGTACAGCCCATTGCGATGGTAGGTGTCGATAAAGTTGAGGCCGGCCGCTTCGATCTTGACCAGGGCCTCGCCCGGACCGGGTTCAGGTTTGGGCATTGTCTCCGGGTGGAGAACCTCCGGCCCGCCATTTTTGTTGATACGAATTGCTTGCATAGTTCCTCCAATAAATATGAATTTATGGGATGGTTCATATCCCCAAAAAATTTGGTTGACAACGTCGTAAAACGTAAGGCGCAAAACGTAATGATTTTGATAAAATAATATAATGCGTGTTCTAAACAGTAACGCCAAAACTGTTCAGGATGTCCTTGACCAGTACAGATTTTGATAAAATAACGTCTTACGTTTCACGTTTTACGGTTCCAATCCTACGAAACCCTGTTGACCTTAAACATTTTAGGGTACTCCCATCCCTCACCCCTGGCCAGTTTAGCCCCAACCGCGATGATTGTCCAATTGGTTAAAGGTACCGCCGGAGACGAGGTCCAACGCCTGCTCCGATTCGAGAAATTCGTGGGGGAAGCCGAGGTCGAATTTGCTGACCTCCTTGAGCCTGGTCAGATGCTCATCGCCGAGGGTGACATCCAGGCAGCCGAGATTGTCCTCCAGTTGGGACAGTGTGCGAGCGCCGATGATGGGGATGATGACCCCCGGCTGCTGCCGGACCCAACTCATGGCCACCTGGGAGGGGGTACAGCCGATCTCCCCGGCCACGTCAACGACCGCCTGGGCGATGGTCAGGTCCCGCTCGGCGATGTCGCCCCACAGCTTGGCCCGGCCTTCCTCGACCTCGCCCTGGTTGTATTTGCCGGTCAAGATGCCCGCTCCCAACACGCTCCACGGCGTCACCGCCAGGTCGAAGGCGCGGGCCATCGGCAACAGCGCCCGCTCTACCGTGCGGTCGATCAGACTGTAGCGAATTTGCAGGCCGACGAAGGGCGTCCAGCCCCGCAGATCAGCCAACGTGTTAGCCTGCGACACAATCCAGGCCGGGGTATCGGAAATGCCGACGTACAGCACCTTGCCCGCCCGAACCATATCATCCAGCGCCCGCATGACCTCCTCCACCGGCGTGGTGAAATCCCAGGCGTGCAGCCAGTAGAGGTCGATGTAGTCGGTCTTGAGCCGTTTCAGGCTGGCGTCGAGGGCCTGCACCATATTTTTGCGATGATTGCCGCTGAAGTTGGGGTCATCCCGCCGGGTGAAGAGGGTGTATTTGGTGGCCACCACAAAATGATCCCGGTCGGCGGCGATAAAATCCCCGACGTACTTCTCGCTGGTCCCTTCGGTGTAGCGGTTGGCCGTGTCGAT
>CAZWZZ010000050.1:0-7837 GCA_964638395.1 uncultured Caldilineaceae bacterium | reverse complement strand
AATCCCCGACGTACTTCTCGCTGGTCCCTTCGGTGTAGCGGTTGGCCGTGTCGATGAAGTTGCCCCCCGCCTCGGCGTAGGCATCGAACACTTTCTTGCTCTCTTCTTTTGATGATCCCCAGCCCCACTCCTCGCCAAAGGTCATCGTGCCCAGCGCCAGTTCCGACACGCGCAGGCCGCTTCTACCGAATAGTTTGTAACGCATTGAGTTCTCCTTATTTTTATTGTAAGGAGATGGGGAGATTGGCGATAAAGAGATTAACAATAGACTGCAATTGCACCCTCCGATACAACCTCCTGCCTCGGTTTACTCAGGCCGCGTCCTGAGCTTGTCGAAGGGATGCTGCGGTCTACTGATTAATATAAATCTCCCCATCTCCCCATCTCTAATCTCCAGATTAAATCGGCAGCTTGAGTTTAGACGCCGACTAACTCAACTCCCGATCCCCCCCCTGCATCTCCAACATCCAGCCGGGATACTCCGGCGGCAGGGCGCTGACTTCGTCCAGCCGGGCCAGTTCGTCGGCGGTCAATTCGATGTTGGGGGCGTTGAGGTTGTCCTCCAATTGGTGCATCTTTTTGGCCCCGATGATGACGCTGGTCGTCACATCCTGGTGCAGCAGCCAGGCCAGAGCAATTTGGGCGATGGAGACTTCGTGGGCGTCGGCCACCTCGGCCATCACTGCCAGCACGCGATTGGCCCGCTCCTTATCCACCGGCGGAAAGTCGAAATTGGCCCGGCGGGCATCCTCGGGGCCATCCTGACCGGGGCGGAACTTGTCCGTCAACAGCCCCCCGGCCAGCGGACTCCAGACTAACAGGCCGATTTTCTGATCCTTCAACAGCGGTACCAGTTCTCGCTCCAGATCCCGCCCGGCGATGGTGTAGTAGGCTTGCAGCGTCTCGAAGCGGGCCAGATGGTGCCGGGCCGAGTAGCCGACACTTTTCATAAGCTGCCAGGCGGCCAGGTTGGAGCAGCCGATGTAGCGCACCTTGCCCGCCCGCACCAAGTCATCCAGGGCACGCATCGTCTCTTCCAGCGGGGTCAGCGGGTCGAAGCCGTGAATCTGGTACAGGTCGATGTAATCGGTGCCGAGCCGCTTCAGGCTGGCCTCGACGGCTTGCATAATATGTCCCCGCGACAGGCCGACCTCGTTGACCCCCTCGCCCATGCGTCCCCGCACTTTGGTGGCGATAATGACATCCTGCCGTTTGTCGCCGAGAGCCTGGCCCAGGATGCGCTCCGACACCCCCTCGGAGTAGACGTCCGCCGTGTCGAAAAAATTGATGCCCGCATCCAGGACTTTGGCCACCAGATTGTTAGCCTCATCCTGCGTTTGCTGGCCGATGACTTCCCAGAAGCCCTCGCCCCCAAAGGTCATCGTGCCAAAGCACAGCTCGGAAACGAGCAGGCCGGTGTTGCCTAATTTTCGGTATTTCATGGGTGTTTGTCCTTTTGCTAATAGTTTGATGAACGTCTTATGCCTTCAAAAATCGTGTCAATGTCCGTAAAACGTAAATCGCAAAACGTAAGATCAGTAGTCCGCCACCGCTCCCTTCGATACAACCTCATACTTCAAGCCTCATCTGCTGGAAATGGTGGCCGAAGATGATTACTTCAAAATATACTCCAACGTCTTCAACTGCTTCCGAAAAGCCCGCTCTTTGCTGGCCGGGATGACCAGCGTCTTTTCATCTAGTAGTTTGCAAAACTTGCGGAGCTTGCTGTCGGTCATGACCATCTCGGCCAGGGCGGGGGATTTGACCTTGATGAGCAAAGCGTTCCCGGCCAGCTTGAAGGCCCGGCTGTGCTGCTCGATAGTTTCTAGCCAATGATGCACCGCCTCCGGCAGCGGCCCGGAGTGGCGGCTTTCCAGAAAATCCCGCAGGTGAGCCAAGTCGCCCCCTTCTTCCAGGGCGGTTAGCATCTGTTGGGTATCCAGCCGGTAGCCACCCTCTTTGAGGGGCCTGGCCATCTGTTCCAAGAGGCTGGTGTCGTAAGGGGTAATCAGGTCCGGCTCGGTCACAGTGACCATCAAATCATCGCTGATGGCAAAAATGACCGGATCGTGCTTGACCGCCGGGACGTAGTCGCCCGCCTGCCCCAATAGATAGGCCCCCAGATTGTTGATGCGGAAATATTGCAGGCCGTCATACAGGCTGTACGGCTCATCGTCATAGATATATTCGAAGTGGGAGTCAAAATAGGCCACCTCCGGCTCGTTGAAGAGTAAATCTACCGCGCCGATGCTACCCAGATATTCCCAGATGATAGCGTTGATACTTAACCCTTTGGTCAGCCGCCAATACGCCTCGCCATACAGCCCGCCGTAATCCTTGTAGCCCACGTACAGATTGCTGTAATGGGTCTGCTCCACCTCGAAATCGAAGTGCCACACCTTGACGGCCCGGTAAAAATCCTCGATGTCGATCCAGACATCGACCGGACACCAGGAGAGGGCCTCGATGACCTTTTCCCGGCGGCTGGCGGCTCTGGTCAGGCGTGTGCCGCGAGCGTTGAGGCCCTTGAGGGCGGTGATGCGGGTCAACTCATCGAAGCGGCCCTCCTCCGTCCACACCTCGAACGCTTCCAGCAGCACCTCGTGATTCTGGTTCTGGTAAAACTCCCGGCCCGCCTCGGTCAACTCAAGCTGATTTGCCCCTCGCGCTTTTTTGGCCAGCTTCGATTCCTGCACAAAGACATCCAGGCCAAAGGGCCGGATGGTGTCGGTGGCCCGGTACTTCTCTTCGAGGGGGAAGAAATCCCCCTCCAACAGATTATCGACCACCTTGCGGATGCTGCCAATCGTCGCCCGCGAGGAGCTGCTGCTGACGCGAATCTGGCCCTGATCGACCAGGTGTAGAAAGGCGGTCAAATCGTGCAAGCCGGTCTGCTCCGTCTCCGCAGTCAACAACTCATAGGGGCTGCCATCATTGTCGATCCCCTGGGGCTTGTCTTTGAGGCCCTGAAGTTGAAACCGCTCCGGCGGTGGCACTACTTCTTCCAGGAGGGGCATTAAATCGCTAGGGATGTAACCCTCGTAGATGAACAGGTCCATCAAAATCGGCTCGTAATACCAGGACCAACGCCCCTTGGGTCGTTCCGGCAGCGAGCCGTACTGGGCGATAAAGGCGGTCGCTTCAAATTCGCCATCGTTGTGGTAGGCTGAGGCCACCGCCTGTTTCGACAGATCATCCATCTGTCGCCAGACCTGCTTCATCGACTCCGGCTTCATCACCGTCCGGTGCAGGTGGCTGACCAGATCATCCTTCCGCTTTGGCCCGCTGTACTCGCACAACTGGGCCAATTTATACAGTTCATCATTCGTTTTCTGGTACAGTATCTCCGATAGTTCCATCGTTTCCATCGTTTCCATCTTTTCCATTTTTTTCTTCTGCATCCTCACCAAAGGCTGTTTCCATCGCTCGTTCGGTCATAGCCTGATAGGCCGGGCCGAGCAGTTTGATTACATCTTGATTCAAGAAAGAGGGTTGGCCCAACCGCTTCAAAATGGGGTACTCGGTCACCGGCGGTTTGATATGGCTGGCCAAGTGCGCCGTCTGGGGCATTTCCCAGAAGGTATCGAGGACCTCATCGAGGGGCACGGGTGGCGCTTCTTCAACCTCATCCGCCTCGTCGCCCCGCCGGGCGCGGAGGGCCTCCAAGATTTGCTCGGCGGTGCGGCCCCGCATGCGGAAAATCATAAAGGGGTCCTCGTCGAAACGCTCCCCCAGAATATAATGAACCGCCGCCACGTGCTTGCAGGGGTTGGCGTAATCGGGGCAGCTACATTCGGTCATCAACTCCCCCCTGGTTCCCGGCAACAGGCTGACGCCGGCCTGCTTGAACGCCTCTTCGATTTCTTGGGGCATCTCCCCGGCCAGCAGTTGGGCCGTAAAAATGGCCTGCTCGAACAGAGTGTCGATGACTTTTTCCCACTGCTCGTCGCTCAGGTTTGTGACCTCGATGGCCACCTGGTACGGTTTCCGCCGCGACCCTTGCACCTCCGCCTCGATGCCGCCGGGGGTTTCCGTAATCGTCAACACCTGTCCTTTGCGAGCGTAAGACCTGCCCCGCCGCAGTCGTCCGGCATCGACCAACTGCTCCAGGGCTTTAATCCAGCGGGTAGCCCACCAATTCTTGACGAACTTACCCCGCTTGCTCTTGGCCTTGATGCCCTCTTTGGACTCAATCGGCTGGCTCGGTTTGTAATAGCCATAATAATTGTAGCGACTCATCAGGACCAGGCCTCCTTCCGTAGCGTGACCAAATCCCGTAGCTCATCGGTCGAGATTTCGGTCAGCCAATTCTCGCCGCTGCCGACCACGCTCTCGGCCAGCGCCTTTTTATTTTCGATCATCTCATCCACCATCTCTTCCATCGTGCCCACACAGACAAATTTATGGACCTGCACGTTTTGCGTCTGGCCGATGCGGAAGGCCCGGTCGGTGGCCTGGTTCTCCACCGCCGGGTTCCACCAGCGGTCAAAATGGAAGACGTGGTTGGCCCGCGTCAGGTTCAGGCCGGTGCCGCCCGCTTTGAGCGACAGAATAAAAATCGGCGGGCCGTGGGCATCCTCCTGAAAGCGATGAACCATGGCCGCCCGTTTTTTAGCCGGGGTTCCGCCGTACAGAAATTGGGTTTGCACGCCCAGCGTCTCCTGCAAATGGCTCCTGAGAAAATGGCCCATCTCCGAAAATTGGGTGAAAATCAGCGCCCGATCGCCGACGGAGACCATCTCATCGAGCATCTCATTCAACCGCTCCAGCTTGCCGCTGCGGGCCGCTTCCTTGGCCGGATCGAGCGTCTGGGCTTCGCCAATCTGGTGTAGGAATTGGGCAGGATGGTTGCAGATTTGTTTGAGCTTCATCAGCATGCCCAAGACTAGCCCCTTGCGCTCCATCCCTGACGATTCATTGACCTGGCGCAGGGCCTCCTGCACGACCGACTCATACAGCGTGGCCTGCTCGTCGCTCAGGTTGCAGTAAACCTTCATCTCCTGCTTCTCCGGCAAATCTTGAATGACGGTCGGGTCGGTTTTGACCCGGCGCAGGATGAAGGGGCTGACCATCTTTCGGAGGCGGTTGGTGGCCTCTTCGCTGCCGTACCGCTCGATGGGCCGGGCTAGATTGTTGCGGAAGCGGGCGCGGGGGCCGAGGTAGCCGGGGTTGAGGAAGTGCATAATCGACCATAGTTCCGACAAGCGGTTCTCGACGGGCGTGCCGGTCAGGGCCAGCCGAAAATCGGAGGGCAGGGAGCGAATGGCCCGCGTTTGTTTGGCGTCCGGGTTTTTGATGTTCTGGGCCTCATCCAGAATAACGCCGAACCATTCCACCTGGCGCAGGGTGTCGGCATCCCGCCGGGCCAGGGCATAGCTGGTCAGCACCATATCGGTCGCCTTTGCTTCTTTGATAAAGGCTTCATCCCGCAGCCGATCCGGGCCGTGGTGAATCATCGTCGTCAGATTGGGCGCGAATTTCTGGATTTCTTTGTTCCAGTTGACCACGACCGAGGTGGGGCAGACGATCAGCGCCGGGGCGGGCAGTCCCGTCTCGGACTCCTCTTTTTGCTTTTGAATGAGGGCGATGGTCTGAATGGTCTTGCCCAGGCCCATATCATCTGCTAAACAGGCCCCCATGCCCCATCGTTGCAGAAAATCGAGCCAGGAGTAGCCATACTGTTGATAGGGGCGCAGCTCGGCCTCCAAGCCCTGCGGCGGGTCGAGGAGGGTCAGTTGCTCATCGCCGGTGAATTTCTCCATCCACTCTTTGAACCAGCCCTCGAACTCCACCTGTTCCACCGGCAGGCCATCCACCTCGTCGGTCGCGCCCAGGCCCATCTGCAAGGCTTCGTGCATCTCCACCTCATCGGCCAGGCTTTGCTTTTCCCAGAAGCGGATGGCCGCCTCGATCTGCTCCGGGTTGAGCTGCACCCACTGCCCCCGGATTTGAACCAGCGGCGTTTTCAGGGCGGCCAACTTCTCAAATTCGTCGCGGGTCAGGGTGGTATCGCCCACGGCCAACTGCCACTCGTAGCGGATCAGGTTGCCGAAGGTCATGCGGCTCTGGCCGGCCGCCTCGCCGTCGCTGCCGGTGGAGGACATCTTGAGGCGGACGCCCAGCCGTGTGCCCGGCTTGTTCCACCAGGGGGGCACGAGAACGCCAAAGCCGCTGGCCTCCAAAATGGGGGCCGTCTCCCGCAGAAAGTCGAAGGCTTGCTCGGTGTCGAGGCTAATGTCGGTCGGCATAGCCGTTTTTAACCCGGCCTTGAGCGGCTCGAAACGGTTGGCGGCGTAGCCCAGCCCGGCCAGCAGCTTCTCCTGCGGCTGCTCGAAGCGACGGTCGAGGGCGCTGAGGACGTTGCCTTTGGTTTTCCAGACCTGCTCGGCGGGCACGAGAAGGCTGGGGTCGTCCCGCGCTTGCAGCAGAAAGTGAAGCCGCCAATCAGCCTCTTGCGGCGATTCGCTCTGCTGGGCGGGTGCTTCCAGGCGGAAGGCCACCCGAAAATGTTTGTCGCCGGCCACGTGCAGGTTCCGCAGCCAGACGCGGTGGTTCTGGTTGAGATGCTCCAGTTGGGCCGGGGCCGCGTTGACCTTTGGGTCACTGGTGAAGAGAGCGTTCAGCCACACCTGGGGCGGTTCGTCGCCGCCGAGGTAAGCGGCTTTGCCCGCAGCCCAACGGCGGGCCAGGGCATCGGTCACGCTGTTGAGGAAGGTATCCAGGATGACGCGGGGCGGCAGGCTCGTGTCGGGCGCGTCCGTTTCGGCCCGGCACAGGGGGGGCATCATCTCCAACAGCCGCCCGATTTTGGGGCCATCCTGCGGGCCGTCCAGAATGGGCAGCCAGCGGGCGTGGTAGATTTTTCGATCCGGGTCGGGCTGGGCCAGGGTAGGTAGCAACTTTTGTTGGGCCAGGGCTTCGAGAGCGAGCGGCGAGACCTGCTGCCAATAATGGAGATCGCTGCCCAAGGCCAGCCCCGGCGGTAGATTTTCCTGGCTCGGCAGGTGGGTTAACAGATGAAACGCTTCGACCGGCGTCAACCATGTTCCGGCCACCACCCACTGGGCCAGGGTCGGCGTGGCCTCTTCCTCAAGCTCCCAATCGTGAACTAACTGGGGCGAAGGCTGCGGCCCAAAGTCCGTGGTCGGCAGCAGCAGCGTGATCCAGTTCATCTGGAGGTCGGCGGTGTCGGCGGTAAAATCTTTGAGCATGGGCCGCACCGCCGCCGGGTCGGCGCAGAAGGGGTGGGGTTTGGCTGTGCGCCGTTTGCGGCCCGGTCGTTTGACCGGCTCGATGGTTTCTGAGGTTTCCGCCCAAAAAAGCATCCCCGCCTGGTCGCTCGGCGAGGTGGGGACGTGCCAATGGGCGTGTAAGACGTACATTCGATAGTTCTCCCTGTGGTGATCTTGGCCTACCAAGACGCAAATCAATTCCGCGTTTTGTCGGGGCGAGGCCACGCGGTGTAGCCACACATTTGGACAAGAGCCGCTCTCCGAGTGGTCTCCCCCCAACGCTCGGAATAAATGAAGGATAAGCGTTAAGCTGACGTAGGATTATAACATGGCTGGGTAGGGCAATCAAGAAAAAGGAAAGCAGATACTTGACGGGGCGGCGCTTTTCATATAACGAACAACGCATGAGTGAGACCTATATTCCGGCGGCCCTGCGACGGGATATTATTATTCCGCTTCAGAGACTATCCACGAGGAGGGTAAGCTTGCTCCTTCCGGCCAACTTGCCTATAATCCGGTCACGATGAGCGACCTAACCAACCCTCACGATAAATTTTTCAAGGACCTCTTCACCCGCCGGGAGGCCGCCCAGGATTTCTTGCAGC